>NZ_WJZM01000043.1:0-49443 GCF_021609545.1 Pseudomonas sp. PA-1-6B | reverse complement strand
CTACCGGCCCTTGAGGCCTTTTTGTAATGGGCAGATCGCGAGCTGATCCAATGTTGGCCAGAAGCTGTTTGGAGCTTCCTCGGATAGGCCTGATACATAGATGCAACCGGGTACCAATGTTTGAAAAACGGGTTGAAAGTGGGGGCGAGTCCATACATAGGAGCGAGCTTGCTCGCGAAAAACTCACCGTCACCGCGTTCGTCCTGACTCCCCGCGTTATCGTTACCCACCTTCGCGAGCAAGCTCGCTCCTACAGTGGTGGGCCTTTTACCTGTCAACTTTGACAGTAGCCATTACGCCGCCTTCACTGTTTGATACAGCGATGAGGCGCGCAGCCATGCGCGGCTCGGGAGGCGGTGATGGATAGGGGTACGGTCAGGTGGTTTGATGCGGTCAAAGGCATCGGCTTTATTGCCCGGGATCGCGATGGCAACGAGGTTGCCGTTCAGTCGGCGGGCGCTCAACGCGGTGACGCCCCACCCACGCCTCCCAAGCCGCGAAAACCCCGCAAGCGCAAGAAGCCACCGCAAGCATGATCCGCCTGCTGCACTGCCGATAGCACCCATCGGCAGCTCGCGTCTACCTGTCAACTCTGACAGTAGCCAAAGGAGGTTGCCCGTTGTTTTATGTCTGAACCAGACACTGCGCGTATGTAGTCAACGAGATGCAGGGGAGAGCGGGATTGAGCGTGACTACAGGAACTGTCAAATCCTATGACTGGATCAGGGGCGATTGGCTGATTGAATTGGATGACGGGACAGAAGAGGTATTTATCAATCGCAAGGATTGGCGCCGGACGGCGCTGTCGGTGGGGAAGCGTCTAAGCTTTGAAATGGTCCATCGGCCCAAGGGCATCTATGCGCTGCCCGTCAGGGTGCATCATCGGGGTGGGTTGGGTTCTGAGTAAGGGTAAGGAGAGCGGCAATGGCAACGGGTACTGTGAAATGGTTTAACGCGGAGAAAGGGTTTGGTTTTATTACCCCGGATGATGGGAGTGCGGACGTGTTCGCTCATTACTCGGCAATTGCGTCGAGCGGGTTTCGATCTTTGGAAGAAAACCAAAAAGTAGAGTTTGACGTCACACAAGGTCCAAAAGGCCCACAGGCTGAGAATATACGGCCCCTTTAGAACCTGAATCGCTGGAAACTCCTCCGTAGCAACGGACGTGTATCAATCCAAGTGTGTGGCTTGCCTGCGATGGCTGACTCACAGCCAATATCCCAGTGGCTGATACACCGCAATCGCAGGCAAGCCAGCTCCCACACTTGGACCGTATTATCCGCTGCTTGCGGTGTTCGTCATCCCTCCGCCGACGTGCAGGCGGTCTGCCAATAACTGCGCCAGTTCGATCAACTGCGCAACGCCGAGCAATTCCTCTCGTTTCGAACCTTCCAGGTCAAAGGCCAAGTCACAGCTCAAGGCATTGGCCGAGGCGAGGGTTTCGCTGAGGTTGACCAGCAGGTCTTCGCTGCTGATGCCGTCGGCTACGGTAAACAGCCGGATGGGGGAATTTGGGGCGGGTTTGATCACTGTGAAGCTCCTTTTACTGAAAGGAAGATGGTGCTTTTGCTCCTAGGTAATCCGGGCCGCGACGCCCGACCGCTGCGTTTGCAGCGGTGTACGGAGACTAGAGATCACATTTCCTAGGGGCAACCCCAAATCCTTGTCGGAAATTTCCTCGATATACACGATGCACACAAATCCAAATGTGGGAGCTGGCTTGCCTGCGATAGCTGACTCACAGCCAATACCTCAGTGACTGACACACCGCAATCGCAGGCAAGCCAGCTCCCACACTTGAATGAGTTACCACCCGACGATCACTCCAAAACCAAAGTTGGAAGGCTTCTTGCAACCCCGCCTCCAAGTCGCCCTCCAGCGTCAAAACTTTGCTTCAAGGACCCGAGGAATACCGGTGGTAGATCGCTCTCAAATGCTCAACACGGCCCGTGGCACCCTGACTGACCTGTCGCGGGGCAATCTGGGTGTGCCGTTGTTGTTGCTGGTGATGTTGGCAATGATGATGTTGCCGATGCCGCCGTTTCTGCTCGATGTGTTCTTTACCTTCAACATTGCCCTGTCGGTCGTGGTGCTGCTGGTGTGTGTATACGCCCTGCGTCCGCTGGACTTCGCGGTGTTCCCGACGATTCTGCTGGTGGCGACCCTGCTGCGTCTGGCATTGAACGTCGCTTCCACGCGGGTGGTGATGCTCCACGGCCAGGACGGCCACGCCGCCGCCGGCAAGGTGATCCAGGCCTTCGGTGAGGTGGTCATCGGCGGTAACTACGTGGTCGGTATCGTGGTGTTCGCGATCCTGATGATCATCAACTTCGTCGTGGTGACCAAGGGCGCCGGGCGGATTTCCGAGGTGAGCGCGCGGTTTACCCTCGACGCCATGCCCGGCAAGCAGATGGCCATCGATGCCGACCTCAACGCCGGCCTGATCGACCAGAACCAGGCCAAGTCGCGCCGGGCCGAAGTTGCTCAGGAAGCCGAGTTCTACGGCTCCATGGACGGCGCCAGCAAATTTGTGCGCGGCGACGCCATCGCCGGCCTGTTGATTCTGTTCATCAACCTGATCGGCGGCGTGGCCGTCGGTATGTTTCAGCACGGCATGACATTCGGCGATGCCGGCAAGGTGTACGCCTTGCTGACCATCGGTGACGGTTTAGTGGCGCAATTGCCATCACTGTTGTTATCCACAGCGGCGGCCATCATGGTTACCCGTGCTTCGGGCTCCGAAGACATGGGCAAGCAGATCAGCCGGCAGATGTTCGCTTCGCCCAAGGCCCTGGCCGTGGCGGCGGGCATCATGGCGATCATGGGCATTGTGCCGGGCATGCCGCACTTCTCGTTCCTGAGCATGGCGGCCCTGGCGGGTGGTGCGGCGTACCTGTTCTGGAAAAAGCAGAACCAGGTCAAGGTCCAGGCTCAACAGGAAATCGCCCGTCAACAGGAGCTGCTGCCATCCCCGGCCCGCGCCCAGGAAACCAAGGAGTTGGGCTGGGACGACGTCACGCCCATCGACATGATCGGCCTGGAAGTCGGCTACCGCCTGATCCCGCTGGTCGACCGCAACCAGGGTGGGCAACTGCTGGCGCGGATCAAGGGTGTGCGCAAGAAACTGTCCCAGGACCTGGGTTTCTTGATGCCCACTGTGCATATCCGTGACAACCTCGACCTGGCCCCCAGCGCCTATCGCCTGACCCTGATGGGGGTAATCCTGGCCGAAGCCGAGATCTACCCGGACCGCGAACTGGCGATCAACCCCGGCCAAGTGTTCGGTACGCTCAACGGTATTACCGCCAAAGATCCGGCTTTCGGCCTGGAAGCGGTGTGGATCGAAGTCAGCCAGCGCAGCCAGGCGCAGTCACTCGGTTACACCGTGGTGGATGCCAGCACCGTGGTCGCCACGCACCTCAACCAGATTCTCTACAAGCACTCCCACGAGTTGATCGGCCACGAGGAAGTCCAGCAATTGATGGGCTTGCTGGCCAAATCGTCGCCAAAACTGGCCGAAGAACTGGTGCCTGGCGTGCTTTCACTGTCGCAGTTGCTCAAGGTGTTGCAAGCGCTGTTGGCCGAACAGGTGCCCGTGCGCGACATTCGCAGCATTGCCGAGGCCATCGCCAACAATGCCGCCAAGAGTCAAGATACTGCCGCTCTGGTGGCGGCGGTGCGTGTCGGCGTGTCCCGCGCAATCGTGCAAAGCATTGTAGGGACTGAGTCGGAGCTGCCTGTGATCACCCTGGAGCCCAGGTTGGAACAAATATTGCTCAATAGTATTCAGAAGGCAGGGCAAGGCCAGGAAGAGGGCGTTTTACTGGAGCCAAGCATGGCTGAAAAGCTGCAGCGTTCGTTGATCGACGCCGCACAGCGCCAGGAAATGCAGGGCAACCCGGTGATCCTGCTGGTGGCCGGCCCGGTTCGCGCGATGTTGTCGCGGTTCGGACGCCTGGCTGTACCGAATTTGCACGTGTTGGCTTACCAGGAAATTCCTGACAATAAGCAAGTGACTATTGTCGCGACAGTTGGGCCCAATGGCTGAGGTAGTGGGTTATGCAAGTTAAGCGTTTTTTCGCCGCCGATATGCGTCAGGCCATGAAACTGGTCCGTGATGAGCTGGGCGCCGATGCCGCGATTATCGGTAACCGTCGTATCGCCGGCGGTGTCGAGCTGACGGCTGCCCTGGATTACACGCCGCAGGCGCTGGCCCCGCGCGTGCCGAACATGGAGCTCGAAGACGAGCTGCGCAAGACCGCCTCGCGCATTGTGTCGGCCCAGGCTGAACTGAGCATGCGCGGTGACAGCGATGCCAGCACCAATCGCCAGTTGTTTGCCGGCCTGCCGCTGACCGCCGCCGAGCCGCTGGTTGAACCCACCTTTGTCGAACCGCCGCGTCCTGCAGCGCCTGCCCCGGCTGCCGCAGTTGACCAGCGCGTGATTGACTCGATGCGTTTTGAACTCAACGGCCTGCGTGAATTGCTCGAAGTGCAGCTCGGCTCGCTGGCCTGGACCCAACTGCAAGGCAGCAAGCCGCAGCAAGCCAACCTCTGGCGTCGCCTGCAACGCATCGGCCTGTCCGGCCCGTTGTCCCGCGACCTGCTGGCCTTGACCGCCGAAGTCGAAGAACCCCGCCAGGCCTGGCGCATGCTGCTGGCGCACTTGGCGCGCATGATTGCCACGCCGGAAATCGAACCCCTGGAAGAGGGCGGTGTAATCGCCATGGTCGGCCCCGCCGGCATGGGCAAGACCACCACCCTGGCAAAGCTGGCGGCCCGTTACGTGCTTAAATATGGCGCGCAGAATATCGCCCTGGTGAGCATGGACAGTTACCGTATCGGCGCTCAGGAGCAGCTCAAGACCCTGGGCCGCATCCTCAACGTGCCGGTGACCCATGTCGACCCGGGTCAGTCCCTGGCCAATGCCCTCGACCCGTTGCTGCGCAAGCGCGTGGTGCTGATCGATACCGCCGGCCTGCAAGCCAGTGATCCGGCGCTGCGCATGCAGCTCGAGAGCCTGGCCGGGCGAGGCATCAAGTCAAAAAATTACCTGGTGCTTGCAACCACCAGCCAGAAACAGGTTCTTACCGCTGCTTATCACAGTTACAAGCGTTGCGGCCTGGCCGGTTGCATCCTCACCAAGCTCGACGAAACAGCGAGCCTGGGCGAGGTGTTGAGCCTGGCCATCAGCCATGAATTACCGGTTGCCTACCTCACCGACGGGCCGCGGATCCCGGATGATCTGCATCTGCCGCGCCGTCATCAGTTGGTCAGCCGTGCCGTGAGTGTGCAAATGCAAGACGAGCCTAGCGAGGAAGCGATGGCCGATATGTTCGCCGACCTTTACCACCACCCGGCTAAACGGGTGGGTTGAGGCAGGATGAACACCGTGAAATGTACCTACATCGATGGTCTGCAAGCGATTCACGCGGCCAAGCCATGTAGCCTGCGTCTAAGCAAGACAAGGTAAAGAAATAAAATGGGCAGCATGCATCCCGTACAGGTGATCGCGGTGACCGGCGGCAAAGGTGGCGTCGGCAAAACTAACGTGTCAGTGAATTTGTCCCTGGCCCTGGCAGAGCTTGGCCGTCGCGTCATGCTGCTGGATGCTGACCTGGGCTTGGCGAACGTGGACGTTCTGCTGGGGCTGACACCCAAACATACCCTGGCCGATGTGATCGAGGGCCGCTGTGAGCTGCGCGACGTGCTGCTCCAGGGCCCCGGAGGCATTCGCATCGTGCCGGCGGCCTCGGGCACCCAGAGCATGGTGCACCTGAGCCCCGCGCAGCATGCCGGGCTGATCCAGGCGTTCAGCGACATCGGCGACAACCTCGACGTGCTGGTGATCGACACCGCCGCCGGGATCGGCGAGTCGGTGGTCAGCTTCGTGCGCGCAGCGCAGGAAGTGCTGTTGGTGGTGTGCGACGAGCCCACCTCGATCACCGATGCCTACGCGCTGATCAAACTGCTTAACCGTGACTACGGCATGAACCGCTTCCGCGTTCTGGCCAACATGGCCCAGAGCCCGCAGGAAGGGCGCAACCTGTTCGCCAAGTTGACCAAGGTCACGGATCGCTTCCTCGATGTGGCTTTACAATACGTCGGCGCAGTTCCCTATGACGAGTGTGTGCGCAAGGCCGTGCAAAAGCAGCGTGCGGTCTACGAAGCGTTCCCTCGTTCGAAATGCGCACTGGCGTTCAAGGCCATTGCCCAGAAGGTCGATACCTGGCCGTTGCCCGCCAACCCGCGGGGGCATCTGGAGTTTTTCGTCGAGCGTTTGGTGCATCAGACGAGCGCAGGACCGGTGCTATGACATCCAGCGGCTACAACCTTTACAAAAAGTCGGCACGTGACAGCCAGGGCGAATTGATCGAGCGCTATGCGCCGTTGGTCAAGCGCATTGCCTATCACCTGTTGGCGCGCCTGCCCGCGAGTGTGCAGGTCGAAGACTTGATCCAGGCCGGCATGATCGGCCTGCTTGAAGTCTCGACCAAATACGACGCCAGCAAGGGTGCCAGTTTCGAAACGTATGCGGGTATCCGTATCCGTGGCGCGATGCTCGATGAAGTGCGTAAAGGCGATTGGGCGCCGCGTTCGGTACACCGCAATACGCGCATGGTCAGCGATGCAATTCGTGCAATTGAAGCAAAAACCGGTCGTGACGCTAAAGATCATGAAGTTGCGGCCGAACTCCAATTGAGTCTCGACGATTACTACGGGATTTTGAACGATACCTTGGGCAGCCGCCTGTTCAGTTTCGACGACCTTTTACAGGACGGCGAACACGAAGGGCTGCACGAGGACGGCGCGAGCGCGCATACGGAGCCGTCGCGCGACCTGGAAGATGAACGTTTCCAGGGCGCGTTGGCCGATGCAATCGCCAATTTGCCAGAGCGTGAGCGGCTGGTGCTGGCGCTGTACTACGACGAAGAGCTGAACCTCAAGGAAATCGGTGAGGTCCTGGGGGTCAGCGAATCGCGTGTCAGCCAGTTGCATAGCCAGTGCGCAGCCCGCTTGCGGGGGCGATTGGCCGAGTGGCGCGCGCGCTGACAGGCAGTGTGGGGGCACTGCAGACGCTGCCGTGAGATCGCAAGGTTTCGCGGGTGTGTGCCGTGGTGCCCTGGGCAGTCCTTTTTGTGTAACGCCTGTTGATTGAAATGGCGCGTCCAGGTGCTGGGCGCGTTTAAGACTGCTTGGAGGTCGAATTGGACAAGAACATGAAAATCCTCATCGTTGATGACTTCTCAACGATGCGGCGGATCATTAAAAACCTGTTGCGTGACCTTGGGTTCACCAACACGGTCGAGGCGGATGACGGCCTGACGGCCATTCCGATTCTCAACAGCGGGAGCATCGACTTTCTGGTGACCGACTGGAACATGCCGGGCATGACCGGTATCGACCTGCTGCGCCATGTGCGCGCCGATGAAAAACTGCGCAGCCTGCCTGTGCTGATGGTGACCGCCGAAGCCAAGCGCGAACAGATCATCGAAGCCGCCCAAGCCGGGGTCAACGGTTACGTGGTCAAGCCATTCACGGCACTGGCCTTGAAAGAGAAGATCGAGAAAATCTTCGAACGCATCCACGGCTAATGCCATCGCGGGGGAGCTATGGAGCATAACGAAACGTCACAGGGCGACTTTGAGTCGACCCTGAAAAAACATGCTCACCAGTTGGTCGACAGCCTGGAAAAAGGCCAGTTCGCCGATGCGGTGCAGTTGATCCATGAGCTTAACCAGACCCGTGACCGCGGCCTGTACCAGGAAGTGGGCAAGCTCACACGCGAGCTGCACAGCGCAATCGTCAATTTCCAGATTGACCCGCGCATGCCCCAGGCCGAAGAAATTTCCCAGATCACTGATGCCACTGAGCGCCTGTCCTATGTGGTCAGGCTGACTGAGGCAGCGGCCAACCGCACCATGGACCTGGTGGAAAACGCCACGCCCCTGGTCAACGGCATGGCCACCGAAGCCCAGGCCTTGAGCCAGGACTGGGGCCGCTTCATGCGCCGCGAAGTGGGCGCTGAAGAGTTTCGTGAATTGGCGCGTCGCGTCGACGGGTTCCTGTCGCGCAGCGAACAGGAAAACCGCACGGTGGCCAGCAACCTCAACGACATCCTGCTGGCCCAGGATTACCAGGACCTCACCGGCCAGGTGATCAAGCGCGTGACCCAGTTGGTCACCGAAGTGGAAAGCAACTTGCTCAAATTGGTGCTGATGGCCGGTCAGGTCGATCGTTTTGCCGGCATCGAACATGACCGCGAAGCGATCCTCTCGGAAAAAGATCCACAAAAACATCTCGCCAAGGGTGAAGGTCCGCAGATTCATGCCGATAAACGTGAAGACGTTGTGTCAGGTCAGGATGACGTAGATGACCTGTTATCCAGTTTAGGCTTCTAAGGAGCACCCACATGAGCTTCGGCGCCGATGAAGAAATCCTTCAGGATTTCCTTGTAGAGGCCGGCGAAATTCTAGAGCAACTGTCCGAACAACTGGTCGAGCTGGAAAGCCGACCGGATGATGCGAACCTGCTCAATGCAATTTTTCGCGGTTTTCACACTGTAAAAGGGGGCGCCGGCTTCCTCCAGCTCCATGAGCTGGTGGAGTGCTGCCACATCGCCGAGAACGTCTTCGACATCCTGCGCAAGGGTGAGCGTCACGTCGACTCGGAATTGATGGACGTGATTCTCGAAGCACTGGATGCGGTCAACGGCATGTTCAGCCAGGTGCGTGAACGTGCACCGATCACTGCCGCCACGCCGGAACTGCTGGCTGCCCTGGCGCGCTTGGCCGAACCTGCCGACACCGCGGCTGCGCCGGTGGTCGAGGCTGCGCCGGAGCCGGTGGCGCAAGTCGAGCCGGACGTGACCGACAGCGAGTTCGAACAACTGCTCAACTCCCTCAGCGCGGTCAAGGCCGAAGCTGAAGCGCCGGTGCAGCCCGCCGCGACGCCGAGCAGTGAAGACATTACCGACGCCGAATTCGAGTCGTTGCTCGACCAGTTGCACGGCAAAGGCCAGTTCGCAGCAGATGCCGTGGCCCCGCCTGCCGCTGCGCCAGAAGCACCCGCTGCCAACGCCAGCACCGACATCACCGACGACGAGTTCGAGGCACTGCTCGACCAACTGCATGGCAAAGGCACCTTTGTGGCTGAAGCCCTGCCCGAGGTGGCGGCTACTGCCGCCGCTGCGCCAGCGGCCACTGCCGCACCGGCCGGCGACGGGCTGATCTCCGATCACGAATTCGAAGCCCTGCTCGACGAGCTGCACGGAAAAGGCAAGTTCAGCGAAGTGGCCCCGGCCGCTGCCGCCCAGGTTACAGCGCCAGCCGCTGCCACTGCGGCACCGGTTGCTGCCAAACCTGCGCCGGCTGCCAAGCCAGCACCTGCCGCCGCGCCGGCCCCTGCGCGTGCAGCCGCGCCGGCTGCTGCGGAAAAACCCGCCAGCGAAGCCGAAACCACCGTGCGCGTGGATACCGCGCGCCTGGACGACATCATGAATATGGTGGGCGAACTGGTGCTGGTGCGTAACCGCCTGGTGCGCCTGGGCCTGAACAGCGGCGACGAAGCCATGCAGAAGGCCGTGTCGAACCTCGACGTGGTCACCGCCGACCTGCAAACCGCGGTGATGAAAACGCGGATGCAGCCGATCAAGAAAGTCTTCGGCCGTTTCCCGCGCCTGGTTCGCGACCTGGCGCGCCAGCTCAAGAAAGAAATCAACCTGGAGTTGGTGGGCGAAGAAACCGACCTCGACAAAAACCTCGTCGAGGCTCTGGCCGACCCGCTGGTCCACTTGGTGCGCAACGCGGTCGACCACGGTGTAGAAACCCCGGAAGAACGCGAAGCCGCCGGCAAGTCCCGCAACGGCAAGGTGATTTTGGCGGCGGAGCAAGAGGGCGACCATATCCTGCTGTCGATTACCGATGACGGCAAAGGCATGGACCCGACCATTTTGCGCAATATCGCGGTCAAGCGCGGCGTGATGGACAAGGACGCCGCCGACCGTCTGACCGACACCGAGTGCTACAACCTGATCTTCGCCCCGGGCTTTTCGACCAAAACCGAGATCTCCGACGTGTCCGGGCGTGGCGTGGGCATGGACGTGGTGAAGACCAAGATCAGCCAGCTCAACGGCTCGATCAATATCTACTCCACCAAGGGCCAGGGCTCCAAGATCGTCATCAAGGTGCCGTTGACCCTGGCGATCATGCCGACCCTGATGGTGATGCTGGGCAACCAGGCGTTCGCCTTCCCGCTGGTCAACGTCAACGAGATCTTCCACCTCGACCTGTCGCGCACCAACGTGGTGGACGGCCAGGAAGTGGTGATCGTGCGCGACAAAGCGTTGCCGCTGTTCTACCTCAAGCGCTGGCTGGTGGCCTCGGCCGCCCATGAAGAACAGCGCGAAGGCCATGTGGTGATTCTGTCCGTGGGCACCCAGCGCATCGGCTTTGTGGTCGACCAACTGGTGGGCCAGGAAGAGGTGGTGATCAAGCCTTTGGGCAAGATGCTGCAGGGCACCCCGGGCATGTCGGGCGCAACCATTACCGGTGACGGTCGCATCGCACTGATTCTCGATGTTCCGAGCATGCTCAAGCGTTACGCCGCACGGCGTATTTGATTCTGGTGGGGCAGGGCGGTCATGCCCGCCCCGCCTAACGGAGTGTTTATGGCAGTCAAGGTCCTGGTGGTGGACGATTCGGGTTTCTTCCGCCGCCGCGTCTCGGAAATTCTTTCCGCTGATCCAACGATCCAGGTGGTCGGCACGGCCACCAACGGCAAAGAGGCGATCGATCAAGCCATTGCCTTGAAGCCGGACGTGATCACCATGGACTACGAGATGCCGATGATGGATGGCATCACGGCCGTGCGCCACATCATGCAACGCTGCCCCACACCGGTATTGATGTTCTCGTCGCTGACTCACGAAGGCGCGCGGGTGACCCTCGACGCCTTGGATGCCGGCGCGGTGGATTTTTTGCCGAAGAACTTCGAAGACATCTCGCGCAACCCCGACAAGGTCAAGCAGATGCTGTGCGAGAAGGTGCACAGCATTTCCCGCAGTAACCGTCGCAGCCTGTTCAGCACGCCCGCGCCAGCTCCCACGCCTGCGCCCGCAGCAGCGGCGCCTACCTCGTCGTTTGCGCGCCCGGCGCCTGCGCCTGTGGCCCGGCCTGCGGTCGCGCCGGTACGTGCCGCCGCAGCGCCGAGTGCGCATTCGCCCGCGCCCAAGCGCAAGGCTTACAAGCTGGTCGCCATCGGCACCTCCACCGGCGGCCCGGTGGCCTTGCAGCGGGTATTGACTCAACTGCCGGCCAACTTCCCGGCGCCGATTGTGCTGGTGCAACACATGCCGGCGGCGTTCACCAAAGCCTTCGCCGAGCGCCTGGACAAGCTGTGCCGTATCACCGTCAAGGAAGCCGAGGATGGCGACATCCTGCGTCCTGGCCTGGCACTGCTGGCGCCGGGCGGCAAGCAGATGATGGTGGATGGGCGTGGCGCGATCAAAATCCTGCCGGGCGATGAGCGCCTGAACTATAAGCCGTGCGTGGACATCACCTTCGGTTCTGCAGCCAAGTCCTACGGCGACAAAGTTCTGGCGGTGGTGCTCACCGGCATGGGCGCCGATGGCCGTGAAGGTGCGCGCCTGCTCAAACAGGGCGGTAGCGCCATCTGGGCCCAGGATGAAGCCAGTTGCGTGATCTATGGCATGCCCATGGCGATCGTCAAGGCTGACCTGGCCGATGCGGTCTACAGCCTGGACGACATCGGCAAGCACCTGGTGGAGGCCTGCCTCTGATGGATGTCTTGAGCCTGATCGGTATCACCATGGCATTTGTCGCCATCATTGGTGGCAACTACCTGGAGGGCGGCCACCTCGGCGCCTTGGCCAACGGCCCGGCAGCGCTGATCGTGATCGGTGGCACCGTGGGCGCGGCGTTGTTGCAGTCGCCCCTGAGCTCGTTCAAGCGTGCCATGCAGATTCTGGTGTGGATCATTTTCCCGCCACGGGTCGACCTGGCAGGCGGCATCGACCGCGTGGTCAATTGGAGCCTCACCGCCCGCAAGGAAGGCCTGTTGGGCCTGGAAGGCGTGGCCGATGCCGAACCTGACAGCTACGCGCGCAAAGGCCTGCAACTGTTGGTCGATGGCGCCGAACCGGAAGCGATCCGCAGCATCCTCGAAGTGGATTTCTACACCCAGGAAAGCCGTGACATCAATGCGGCCAAAGTCTTTGAAAGCATGGGCGGCTACGCGCCGACCATCGGCATCATCGGCGCGGTAATGGGCCTGATCCACGTGATGGGCAACCTGGCCGACCCCTCGCAACTGGGCAGCGGCATTGCCGTGGCGTTTGTCGCGACCATCTACGGCGTGGCCAGTGCCAACCTGGTGTTGCTGCCGGTGGCCAGCAAGCTCAAGTCGATTGCCATGCGCCAGTCGCGTTATCGCGAGATGTTGCTCGAAGGCATCCTGTCGATTGCCGAGGGCGAAAACCCGCGCTCCATCGAATTGAAGCTTCAGGGCTTCATGGATTGATGGGTATGCACATTGAGCTGTGGCCAGTGAGCTTTATGTGGCGAGCGAGCTTGCTCGCGCTGGGCTGCGAAGCAGCCCCAAAACCAGGCACCGCAATCTGTCTGAACAAACGCGTTGCCTGGATGGGGGCCGCTTCGCGCCCCAGCGCGAGCAAGCTCGCTCGCCACAGTAAAGCGGCCAATAGCGGTCAGGGAGGTATTTGCCTGTGAGCCGTCGCCGTCGCGAGCCTGAAGAGCACGTCAACCACGAACGCTGGCTGGTGTCCTACGCGGACTTCATCACCTTGCTGTTCGCGTTTTTCGTGGTGATGTACTCGATCTCGTCGATCAACGAAGGCAAGTACAAGATTATTTCCCAGGCGCTGGTCGGTGTGTTCAACGATGCCGAGCGGGCGCTCAAGCCGATCCCCATCGGCGAAGAGCGGCCCAAGACCGTGACCCCGGCCAAGCCCCTGGTCAATGACAGTGAGGAAACCGCCGCCGGCATCCAAGGCACCAGCGACCCGCTCAAAAGCATCGCCGACGATATCAGTGCCGCTTTTGGCGACCTGATCAGTTCCAACCAGATGACCGTGCGCGGCAATGAGTTGTGGGTGGAGATCGAGCTGAACTCCAGTCTGTTGTTCGCCAGTGCCGATGCGTTGCCCAGTGACCAGGCGTTCACGATCATCGACAAGGTGGCGGCGATCCTCAAACCGTTTGAAAACCCGATCCACGTAGAAGGCTTCACCGACAATTTCCCTATCAGCACTGCGCAGTACCCGACCAACTGGGAACTGTCCTCGGCCCGCGCATCGAGCATCGTGCGCATGTTGGCCATGCAGGGCGTGAACCCCCAGCGCCTGGCGTCGGTGGGCTATGGTGAATTCCAGCCGGTGGCCAATAACGCCACGGTGGAAGGCCGCGCCCGTAACCGCCGGGTGGTGCTGGTGGTCTCGCGTAACCTGGATGTGCGTCGCAGCCTGACCGGTACTGGCACCGCCAATGCCACCCCGGATGCGGCGTTGAAGCGTGCTGGCACACAAACTGCACCGCCCGTTGTCAAGCCGCCGGTCCGACCGAGTAACGTCAATTCTCCGTCGCTGGCTCAATAACCGTATGCAATGTCTCGGTCGCGCCTGTGCCCGCCGGGAGGAACCAACCGAATGAGAGTCTGGGCAGTTGCCAATCAAAAGGGTGGGGTCGGCAAGACCACCACTTCCATCGCCTTGGCCGGCTTGCTGGCCGAAGCGGGCAAGCGTGTGGTCGTGGTCGACCTGGACCCCCACGGTTCCATGACCAGCTATTTCGGCTACGACCCGGATGCGCTGGAACACAGCTGCTATGACTTGTTTTTACACAAGGGCAGCGTGCCGGCGGATCTGCCTGGGCAACTGCTGTTGCCCACCAGCAACGAAAGCATTTCCCTGCTGCCGTCGAGCACCGCCCTGGCCACCCTGGAGCGCCAGTCGCCAGGCCAGAGCGGCCTGGGCCTGGTGATCGCCAAGACCCTGGCGCAGCTGTGGCAGGACTTCGATTACGCGATCATCGACAGCCCGCCGTTGCTCGGCGTGCTGATGGTCAATGCGTTGGCGGCCAGCCAGCAATTGGTGATCCCGGTGCAGACCGAGCACCTGGCGGTCAAGGGCCTGGAACGCATGGTCAGCACCCTGGCGATGATCAACCGTTCGCGCAAGCAGGCGCTGCCGTTCAGTATCGTGCCGACCTTGTTCGACCGTCGCACCCAGGCGTCCCTCGGCACCTTGCGCGTATTGCGCGATGCCTACCCGGACACCATCTGGAATGGCTACATCCCGGTGGACACGCGCCTGCGTGACGCCAGCCGTGCCGGGCTCACACCGTCGCAGTTCGACGGCAAGAGCCGTGGCGTGCTGGCCTACCGTGCGTTGCTCAAGCACCTGCTGTCGCAACAGCTTGTGGCGCAGGTGGCGTGATGAACCGTCCTGTCGAATTCAAGACCCGCCCGCAACTGGCTCTGGAATCCTACCTGGATGCCTTGCTGCAGGATGCGACGGCCGAGGAACTGCCAGAACCGATTCTGGTACTTGAGCCTGCTGTCGAACCCGAAAGCCCGCTGGATGAATTCCAGCAGGCGGTGATGGAAGAACAGGCGCGGGATGCGCAGGTGGTGGAGGTGCCCCTGGTGGTGCCGAGCGCCCCGGCAGTGGTGGCCCCCCCGGTGGTCGAACCGCTGGTGGACGTGCACCTACCGCCCAGCATCACGCCGCCGCCGGTGACGGGCGACGGTCGGCCCTCATGGGCTGCCGAGCCGTTCGAGTGCCTGCTGTTCGACGTCGCCGGGTTGACCCTGGCGGTGCCGCTGGTGTGCCTGGGCTCGATCTATTCCCTGGAAGGCCAGGAGCTGACGCCGCTGTTCGGGCAGCCGGAGTGGTTCCTCGGCATCCTGCCCAGCCAGGCTGGCAACCTCAAGGTGCTGGACACGGCGCGCTGGGTGATGCCCGACCGCTACCGCGATGATTTTCGCCAGGGCCTGCAATACGTGATCTCGGTGCAGGGCTACGAGTGGGGGCTGGCGGTGCATCAAGTCAGCCGCTCGTTGCGCCTGGACCCCAATGAAATCAAATGGCGCAGCCACCGCGGCCAGCGGCCGTGGCTGGCGGGTACGGTGATTGAACACATGTGCGCGTTGCTGGATGTCGCCGAACTGGCCGAGTTGATCGCCAGCGGTGCGGTGAAGGCCATGCCACAGAACAAACGCAGTTGATTGAACAATAAGGGCCGTGCGGTTGCGCGGCCCACTTGCACACACGCCGTCGATAGCGGCATTTGAAGGGGTCAGATGAATGAACAAGTCAGCGTCCGCACAAGGTTTGGATGATCCGATCCTGCAATGGGTGACCTTCAAGCTGGACAACGAAACCTACGGCATCAACGTGATGCGCGTGCAGGAAGTGTTGCGCTACACCGAGATCGCCCCGGTTCCAGGCGCGCCAAGCTACGTGCTGGGCATCATCAACCTGCGAGGCAACGTGGTGACGGTGATCGACACCCGTCAGCGGTTCGGCCTGGACACGGTTGAAGTTAGTGACAACACCCGTATCGTGATCATCGAAGCCGACAAGCAAGTGGTCGGCATCCTGGTCGACAGCGTGGCCGAGGTGGTTTACCTGCGCCAATCGGAAGTGGAAACTGCACCGAACGTGGGTAACGAAGAGTCGGCCAAGTTCATCCAGGGCGTGTGCAACAAGAACGGCGAACTGCTGATTCTGGTTGAGCTGGACAAGATGATGAGCGAAGAAGAATGGTCGGAACTGGAGAGCATCTGATTGTTCCTTGAGGCAGCGGTGATTGTCCTGGCCCTGTTGTGGGCCGGGACCTTGGCGTTTGTGCTGCGCTATCTGCGCCAGCAGCGGGAGTTGGCCTTGCAACAGGCCGAGCGCGATGCGGTGCGCGACCGGCGCATTCTGGAACTGGTCAAGCGTGTTGATCACTTCCAGCAAAGTGCGGTGCGGGTTGGGGATGAAGTGCATGAACTGCGCGCGATTCTCGCGCCGTTGCCTGACAGGTTGGTGCAGTTGGAGCAGCGTGATCCGTCGAACCTGTCGTTTGCCCAGGCGGCCAAGCTGGTCGGCATGGGGGCTACGGTGGATGAGTTGACCCAGTCATGTGGGCTGACCCAGGCTGAGGCGCAGTTGATGAGTAAGTTGCACAAGGGCTGATTCTCGACGCGGCTTGGCCGCCGCAGCGATCAACTGTGGGAGCTGGCTTGCCTGCGATGACGGCCTACCAGCCGACACCTCTCTACCTGACACCCCCCGATCTAACTGTGGGAGCTGGCTTGCCTGCGATGACGGCCTATCAGCCGACACTTCTCTGCCTGACACCCCACAATCCAACTGTGGGAGCGGGCTTGCTCGCGAAGGCGGCCTGACAGGCGACGCTGTTATAGCGAGTACATATCCATTCCTGCGGTAACGGCCACTTAGGGTTCTGCCCTGACGGCGGCTCACTTTCGAAAAGCGCGAAAGTAAGCAAAGCGCTCTTGCCCCACCACTCGGCACCTCGCTTAGGCTCGGTGTGCCCGAACACAGTCTTGAATCCGTGGGCCGCCGCCACGCGCCATCCATGGCGCGGGGCGGCTAACCCGGCGTCCTGCCGGGTTACCCACGAATTCAAGCCTGCGTTCGGCCAGCGTGGTTTAACGGGGCGCCTGAGATCAAAAGCAGAGCAAGATCAAGATCAAGAGCGGCTCGCTTCGCATCGTGGTTACCGTTGGGTGGCAGATTTGAGGTCTTTGTCGATTGAACCGCCGCCATCGCAGGCAAGCCAGCTCCCACCTTTTGATCTGTGTACTTCAATCAATTTTCTCCAGCCACAGACTTTTCCTGTTCCCCAAAGGTCAACATCCTTCAAGCACCTTGACCCAGGAGATTCTCCCAAATGACCGCCCCCAAAGCCCTGTTGATCCTCCACGGCAAACAAGCCCTCAACGAGGATGTGCGCGCCGCCGTGCTGGCCCGGCGTGAGCAGGGTTGGGAATTGGCCGTGCGGGTGACCTGGGAGGGCGGCGATGCTCGGCGACTGGTCAATGAAGCTCTGGCCGAGGGGTACACCCATATCATTGCCGGCGGTGGCGACGGCACCTTGCGAGATGTGGCCGAAGCCATGGCCCAGGCCAACACCGACGCCAGCCTGGTGCTGATGCCCCTGGGCACCGCCAATGATTTCGCCAAGGCCGCCGGCGTGCCGTTGGAGCCGGCTGGCGCCCTGGCCTTGCTGGACGTACAGCCCAGGGCGATCGACCTTGGCCAGGTGGGTGGGCAAATCTTCTTGAACATGGCCACCGGTGGTTTTGGCAGCCAGGTCACGGCCAACACGTCCGAAGACCTGAAGAAGGTCCTGGGCGGTGCCGCGTACCTTTTTACCGGTTTAACCCGCTTCAGTGAATTGAAAGCCGCCTACGGTGAATTGGAAGGCCCGGATTTCCACTGGAAAGGCGAGTTGCTCGCGCTGGGCATCGGCAACGGTCGCCAGGCCGGTGGCGGGCATGTGCTGTGCCCGGGTGCATTGGCTGACGACGGGCTGTTGGATGTCAGCATCTTGCCGGCGCCTCAAGAGGTGGTCGGCACGTTGCGTGAGTTGATGAACAACGGCTGGGGCCTGGACACCATGTTCGTGCGCGCACGCCTGCCCTGGGTGAAGATCAAGGTCGCACAAGGCTTGTACATCAACCTCGACGGCGAGCCGCTGGAAGGCGACGACCTGCACTTCGAGGCGCTGCCCAAGGCCTTGCGCGTGCACTTGCCGCTGGGTTCGCCGTTAGTCGTCCAGGCTGATGATCTGCTCACGCACGGCAAATAGCACCAGGCCCGCCACGTCAAAAATCTGCAAGCGCTTCATGATCTGCGAGCGGTGGGCTTCGACGGTCTTGATACTCAGGCCCAGGCCGTGGGCAATTTCCCGGGTGGATTTGCCGCGCACGATCAAGCGCAGGATTTCCAGTTGTCGCGCCGTCAGGTTGTGGCTGTGGGCGACAGGCGCGCTGGAGCTCTGGCTACGGATCAGCGCCTGGTTGATCACTGTGTGGGCGATGGCGGGGCTCAGGTAGCGTTCGTTGTTACGCAGCGCCTGCAGGGCATGTTCCAGCTCGTTGGCGGTGGTGTCCTTGAGCAGGTAGCCGTGGGCACCAGACTCAAGGGCGCGCATGATCATCTCGGGATCGGTGTGCATCGACAGGATCAGCACTTTGCACTTGGGGTAGGCGCGCTTGAGTTGCTGCAAGGCATCCAGGCCCCCGGTGTGTTTCATCGACAGGTCCAGCAGCACAATGTCGGGCTGCAGGGCGCAGAATTTCTCAAGCAGTTGCGCGCCATCGCTGGCCTCTCCAACGACGGCGTAGCCGGGGATATCCAGGATCAGTGCACGCACGCCGGCGCGGATCAAGGCATGGTCATCGACCAGGAGCAGATTGCAGGTCACCGGAGAACCTTATGGGCACTGGCCCGTTCGAGGGCGCGGGGGGCCCAGGGGAAAAGTGCGTGGATGCATGTGCCGTTGCCCGGCTGGCTGCTGACGGACACGGTGCCGCCCAACTGGTGGGCCCGTTCGCACATGCCGGCCATGCCCCGTTGGCCTTCCTTGCCGGGGTCGGCGGCAGGTGCGAAGCCCTGGCCGTCATCGCATATCGTCAGGGACAGCCCTTCCGGCAAGCGTTGCAGGCGCACCAGCAGGTTGTGTGCCTTCGCATGGCGCAGCATGTTGGTGACCGCTTCCTGGGTGATGCGAAAGGCCGCCACGGCCATTTCTTCGGGAATGCCGGTGAGGCGTTGCTGGCACTCCAGGCTCCAGCACACCTGGGTATTTTCCAGGGCCTTGAGCAGGTGCGCGCGCAGGCTGGCTTCCAGCCCCAGGCTTGCCAGTTGGCGAGGGTTGAGAATGGCGGACACGTCGCGCACCTTGGCCAGGGTTTCATTGAGCGTGTTGCATAGCACCGAGCAATGAGTTTGCAGGTCTTGGGGCAGTCGACGCTGCAACCATTCGCTCTGCAACTTGGCGGCGGTCAGCAATTGGCCGATGTCATCGTGCAGCTCGCGGCTGAGGCGGTGGCGTTCGTTTTCCTGGACTTGCAGCAGGCGGTCGGCCAGCTCCTGGGGTTGGAACTTGATGGCTTTGCGCGAGCGCCACTGGTGCAGGGCGACCACTGCCAACGTGACCAGGTTGAGCAACACAATCACTAACGGCAGCGGCGCGCCTTGCAGGTAAACCCACAGGCTGACCAGCAGTGAGCACAGGCACAGGGCAAGGATGAGGGAGCGCGCATGGCGGCGGAACACGAACCTTGCGATGAGTGACTTGAGGCTGGCGTACATAGCGGATGGAGCCAATGAGGGTTCACTGCGCGAAGACCGGTCACGGCGGTTGACTGGGCTCTGTCGAGAGTGCGGTGCCGGATCGTGGTTATCCATAATGAAGTTGCTTCATTTCGAGCGGGGCATGGTACCACCACTATTACCGTTGGTCGCCTGGCATATTCCTCGGTCGATATATTAACCACATCAATGCCCTGACCGTCAGGTCAGCGCTCTTGAGTTGTATTAGTTAGACTGATTTGTACAATTTTTAAGGTGCTGGCTAATTGATATTTCTTTAGCCTCTAGAAGTGTTTCATCTCTGCCTTAAACGGTCGCTTTTAGATAACACGGGTATTAAATACGACCTCTCCTTGATTTAAGACCTCTGCTGTAGACGCTGCTGATGGCTGTAGTCTTTTTGCGGAATCTGCAAGGTCACCGTGGCAATCAGCGAAGTTTGCTCACTGTCATCCAGGCCCAGTTCCCCGGTACGGATGTCAATCAGCTCCAGTTGCCAAGCCAGTAACCTCAGGCAGTCGTGCAACGCATCCAGGGCCTGGTCATGCAGTTGCACGGGGCTCACGGCATTGGCGATCAGATATTGAATGTGCCGGGAGAACTCGCTGATCGCCTGCAAGGCCAGGCCATCGGCTTTTTCTGCCAGTTTGGCCAGGCTGTTTTTCATGCAGTCGATGGCGTCGCTGTCATTGCGGATCAAATGCAGGTGGTTCAGGCATTCCTCGGACTTGGCCAGCAGCATTTCGGCTTCCAGCAAAAACTCGGGAAGCGCGGTTTGCCATTCGTTCGCGCTATTCATCATGCAAGTCTCCACAACTTAAGGTCGGGTGATGAGATGTCGCACCGGGTGAATGGCTTAAAACTAGCGCTGAAATACGACTGGGGCGTGTAGGTTGCTTCCGATAATCCAGTAGGACGTTTATTGAAAAGCTCACGAATGCCGCCTTTAGCCGCTGTTAGGCGGGATGACGCAACTTCAGTTGCCGATACGTGAGTGCCTGAAAGGCCCGTAGACCAAGGGCTTGGGTTGGCAAACAAAAGCCTGACTCCATTCATGCAATGAGAATGGCGTCACATTAATGGCTATTAGATATCGCGAATATCAGGTTGGGCCTGATTGCGCATAGGGGAATCCCCTATGTGGTGGAACTGCACGTCAATTCGACTGTCGCGCAAGGCGGTTTGAAAGAGCATCAAGGGCGCACGAAGTAAAGCATGATGTCAGTGTGACATCAATGAATTTGCATGGCATTTTATTGGGGTCAAGGTCCGGCGCTTGCCGCCGATAACGTGCTTATACAGCTGCACACCCTTTCACGCGCCTGCGGCGTGTACACCAGGAGTTTTTAATGGCCGGCATTCTCGACACGGTAGATCAACGCACGCAATTGGTGGGTGAGAATCGCCTGGAAATTCTCATGTTCCGCCTCTTCGGACGGCAGTTGTTCGCGATCAACGTGTTCAAAGTGCAGGAAGTGCTGCAGTTGCCCAAGCTGACCCTGATGCCCCAGCGCCACCCGTTCGTGTGCGGGGTGGTCAACCTGCGTGGCCAGACCCTGCCGGTGATCGACCTGTCCCAGGCCATCGGCATGCGTCCTTTGGTGCCGGGACCCAACAGCACCATTATCGTCACCGAATATAATCGCTCGGTGCAGGCGTTCCTGGTGGGCGGCGTCGACCGCATCGTCAACATGAACTGGGAAGCCATCCTGCCGCCGCCGACCAGCGCCGGTCGCCAGCACTACCTCACCGCCATCAGCAAGGTCGATGAGCAACTGGTGGAAATCATCGACGTGGAAAAAGTCCTCGCCGAGATCGTGCCCTACAACGCCAAGGTCTCCCGGGACAAACTTGAAGACCCGGTGCTGGAGCGTGCCCGTGGCCGCGAAGTGCTGCTGGTGGATGATTCCAACGTGGCGTTGTCGCAGCTGCGTGACACCCTGGGCCAGTTGGGCGTGAAGATGCACGTCGCCAGCGACGGCCTCAAGGCACTGAACATGCTCAAGGCCTGGGCCGACAGCGGCCAGGTGATGACCGACAAACTGCTGATGATCTTCACCGACGCCGAAATGCCCGAGATGGATGGCTACCGTCTCACTACCGAAATCCGCAACGACCCGCGCCTGCGTGGTCTGTACGTGGTGATGCACACTTCGCTGTCGGGCAGCTTCAATGACTCGATGGTCAAGAAGGTCGGCTGCGACAATTTCCTCTCCAAATTCCAGCCGGACAAGCTGGTGGACGTGGTACGCCAGCGACTGATGTTGGACGAAATGCCCGCCTGACTTTAGGATGACACTTTGTTTCCTAGGAAGGCAGGCCCATGCTGCGTCTCAGCGCGTTGTACCGTTACCCCTTGAAGTCCGGCAAGGCTGAAGCCTTGCAGCAGATTGGCCTGGATAAACTCGGGTTGGACGGGGATCGACGCTGGATGCTGGTGGATGAAGCCAGCGGGCGGTTCCTGACGCAGCGGGCCGTGGCGAAGATGAGCCAGCTCTCGGCGTTGTGGAACAGCAGCGGGGGCCTGACCCTGAGTTCGCCGGGCTACGCGCCATTGGATGTGGAATTGCCGGGCAGCGCCAGCGAACTGCGTGGTGTGACCATCTGGCGCGACACCCTGCGTGTGCCGGATGCTGGCGATGAGGCCGCGGCCTGGGTCAGCGCATTCATTGGCAAGCCGACGCGCCTGGTGCAACTGCCCCTGGAACGTGCGCGCACCACCGAAGCCGGGTATGGCAAGGATGACGACAAGGTCGGCTTCGCTGACGGCTACCCGTTGCTGTTGATCGGCCAGGGCTCCCTCGACGACTTGTGTGAAAAAATCGGCCGCCCGATGCAGATGCTGCGCTTTCGTCCCAACCTGGTTATCGAAGGTGCCGAAGCTTTCGCCGAAGACGGCTGGAAGCGCTTGCGCATCGGCGACGTGGAGTTTCGGGTGGTCAAGCCGTGCTCGCGGTGCATCCTCACCACAGTCGACCCCCAGACCGGTGAGCGCAGCCCCGACCGCGAGCCTTTCGCGACGCTGGAAACCTACCGCAAGACTGAAAAGGGCGCGATGTTCGGCCAGAACCTGGTCAACGATGGTATTGGGCGCCTGGAAGTCGGCATGCCGGTAACGGTGCTGGAATAAAAAAGCCCGTCTCGCAGCAGGAGAGCAAGATCGACGCTCTTGGCCCCCCCTAATCCTTATAGGAAAGTATGTTGTGCAGTGGGAATATGTCTCTGTTACAGATCACTCCCAGCGGTTGATCAGCAGGGGCGTGCCTGACGGGAGTGCTCAGCCCCAATCAATCTGTTCGCCACACCCCTTATCAGTAGTCATCAAAATGCCCGGCACTATGACGAATGAATCTAGAAACCTGTCAAATCTGACAGTTTAAGCACTCCAAGCCAAGTGGGAATATCCCGGTAGCCCTGTTATCTCAACTGGGCGATGGATATCAGGAGAGTGAATGATGGAATTTATCGTAGAGTTGCCGAGAGATGACGTGACCGAAAGTGCCGCACGTGCGAAATTTCTGGCCATAAAAGGATTTAATCAAAACAATCCCGTCTGTTTCTATGACATATCAAAGGTGGAACTGCGTCCAGCTACTCACGCGGCCACCATTTTTTATGAGGAGCGAGCCAATCCTAATTTTGTGCCTTCCCGCCATGAAGTTCGTTGATGGCGAGCTGCATAAGTTAGTAGGTTTGGTTAAAGAGTTGTCCAGCCAGGATATTCGAAAATAGCCGGATATTTTCCGGCTATTTGTCGTTCTTGGAGTGGGTACCGCGTTTCAGGATTTCATTGCGCCCAGTCGCGCGACTGAGTGCGAACATGAACGATCGCAAAGGATACTCTCGGCAGAACCTGCTCCCGCCCAGCTCGGCATGCTGAACCAGGTTAGGGAAGTATTTTTTGCGAAATTAAAGATTTAGCCACGGTATTCGCACAAGTAAGCGGTATCGACCGTCACTTTGAGTTGAAACTTGCTGTTGGCCGGTACGTTGAACTGGCTACCGGCAGCGAAGGTTTCCCAGTCGCTGCTGTCGGGCAGCTTCACGGTCAGGGCGCCGGAGACAACGTGCATGATTTCACGTTGGGCGGTGCCGAATTCGTATTCACCGGGAGCCATCACGCCGATGGTCGCCGGCCCTTCTGCGGTGCCGAAAGCGATCGACTTGACGGTGCCGTCGAAGTACTCGTTGACTTTGAACATGGGTGGATCCTCGGAAAAGATGGATGCTTACGCTCATCACTGCAGGCGCGGGCTTCTGTGGCGAGGGAGCTTGCTCCCGTTGACTGCGTAGCAGTCCCCGTTTTTTGGGGGCGCTTCGCACCCCAGCGCAAGCAAGCTTGCTCGCCACAGGATTTCGTTGGTGCAGGTGGGCAGCATCAAAGGAAATTGGTTGGCCAGTATGCCCAAGGCTGCAAGCGCTGCCTAGACCGGCAAAATCAGTGGCAGCAGGCGCGCGGTGTTGCGTGCATCCTCCAGGGCGCGATGCTGCTGGCCATTGAACTGCATTCCGGCCAATTGCAGCGCACCATTGAGCCCCAGCGGCTTGTCCAGGCGCCGGGCCTTGGCAAAGCGTTGCTTGAGGTTCACATGCGGCGTGTCGCCCAAGGCGCTGGCGAGGCCATGGCGCTGCCACTCCAGCTCAAGCTGCACGCGATCATAGTCACCCCAGCTGGCCCAGCCTTCCAGGCGTGGCTGATGTTGGCCCAGCCAGCGCTCGAACAGCGGCCACACCTCGGTGATCGGCGCGGCCATGTCGATATTGGCCTGAGTGATATGGGTGAGTTTGCGGCAAAAGGGTGTCAGCAATGGCCGCCGCAAGGGCCGCACAAAGCGCTGAAAGTGGTCCAGTTCGCGGCCCTGGCGGTTGACCAGGCTGGCGCCGATCTCGATGACTTCCATCTCTGTCACGGGCCAGCCGCCGTCATCCGTTGTGGCTTCAAGGTCAATAATCAGCCAATGAGGCATGTGCAGGTTCCCGTACTCGTCCCTTCCTGATGGGGATAGAGCGTAGCCCGGCCCTGTAGTTCCGCCTAGGGGCGTTATTCGATCTCCAGCAAAACCTGACGGTTGCGCACCTGATCGCCCGTCATGACGCGCATCTCCTTGACGGTGCCATCGATGCCGGCCTTCAACGGGTGCTCCATTTTCATCGCTTCGAGCACCAGCAACAGTTGGCCTTTGCTGACGGTCTCACCGACGCACACCCGTATATCGACGATGGCGCCGTCCATGGGCGCCTGGACCGTGCCGCTGCTGGCGTCGGCCTGGCGGCTGGCGACTTGCTGGGTGCGGTCTGTGACAGTCAGCCCTGGTAGCCATAGCCGGTTGCCGTCCAGGTGATAAGCGATGCGGCGGCGGACCCCCTTGATGACCAGGCTGGCGTGGCGGCCATCGGTGGTGAGTTGCAGGTCGTCAACGCTGACGCTGTGGAGTTGTCCATTGGCCTCCAGACGGTACGTTACGGGGACACTCGCCGTATTGCGCCAGCGCGCAAGTGTTTGGGTGTGCTGGTTGGCGCTGTGTTGATAAAACAGCGCGGCGGCCAGCTTGAGCTGTTCAGCGGTCGCCGTGTGCTGTGGGATGACGCTGAAGTGTTCGGCGATCAAGCCCGTGCTGAAGTCGCCGTTGATAAAGTCCGGGTGCTTGAGCAGGTCGATGAGCAAACGCTGGTTGGTCGCCACGCCCAGCAATACGCTGTCTTCCACGGCCCGCAGCAGTTTTCGCCGGGCTTCTTCGCGGCTGGCGCCGTGGGCGATGATCTTGCCCAGCATCGGGTCGTAGAACGGGCTGACGGTTTGGCCTTCAAGCAATCCATGGTCGATGCGTACGCCGGGGGCTGGTTCCCAACGCAACACGTCACCGGTTTGCGGCAGGAAGCCCTGGGCCGGGTCTTCGGCGTACAGGCGTACTTCCATGGCGTGGCCGGTCAGGGTCACCTGTGATTGGGTGAGTGGCAGCGGTTGGCCGGCGGCGATCTGCAACTGCCAGTCCACCAGGTCGAGACCGGTAATCATCTCGGTGACGGGGTGTTCGACTTGCAGGCGCGTGTTCATTTCCAGGAAATAAAACTGGCCGCTGCGGTCGAGCAGAAACTCCACGGTGCCGGCACCCACATAGTTCACCGCCCGCCCGGCCTTGAGCGCGGCTTCGCCCATGGCCTGGCGCAGATTGGGCGTCATCACGGGGCAGGGCGCTTCTTCAATGACTTTCTGATGGCGGCGCTGGATCGAACAGTCGCGTTCGCCGAGGTAAATCAGGTTGCCATGGCTGTCGCCGAACAGTTGCACTTCCACGTGGCGCGGGTCGATCAGCGCCTGTTCGAGGATCAACTCGTCGCTGCCGAACGCATTCATGGCTTCCGAGCGTGCGGTGCGCAATTGCTCCAGCAGCTGTTCGCGCTGGTGCACCAGGCGCATGCCACGCCCACCGCCGCCGGCGCTGGCCTTGACCATCAGCGGGAAGCCGATGCGTTCGGCTTCCTGTTGCAGGGTGGCATCGTCCTGGGCACTGCCTTGATAGCCGGCGATGCAAGGTACGCCGGCGTCGAGCATGGCGAGTTTGGACAGGCGTTTGCTGCCCATCAGTTCGATCGCCTCGGCGCTGGGGCCGATGAAGGTGAGCGTGGCCTGCTGGCAGGCGCGGGCGAAGTCGGGGTTTTCCGAGAGGAAGCCGTAGCCGGGGTGAATGGCGTCGGCGCCAGTCAGTTGGGCGGCGGCGAGGATGGCCTCTGTGTTCAGGTAGGACTGGTGTACGGGCGCCGGGCCGATGTGTACGGCTTCGTCGGCCATCTGCACGTGCAGGGCGTCGGTATCCGCGTCGCTGTACACGGCCACGGTGCGGTAGCCGAGGGCCTGGGCAGTGCGCTGGATGCGGCAGGCGATTTCTCCGCGGTTGGCGATCAGGATCTTGGTGAATGCGGGCATTGGGTTATCCCTTGGTGGATGTGGCGTGTGTTGGGGCCTCTTCGCAGGCAAGCCAGCTCCCACATTTGAAATGTCTCCCCCTGTGGGAGCTGGCTTGCCTGCGATGGCGTCATCGAGACCAACTCGGCTTTCGCTTCTGCACAAACGCCTGCGTCCCCTCAACCCCTTCTTCACTCCTCACCGCCTCGGCAAACCACTGCGCCCCGCGATCCAGCACGGCCTCAAGGGGCTCATCCACACTGGCCAGCAACAGCGCTTTAGTCCGTGCGTTCGCCCCCGGCGCACACTGCAACACCTGCCCCAATACCTCATCCACCCGCTGCGCCAATGCCTGGGCGTCGTGCTCGACAAAATGCACCACTCCCAGCCGCCCAGCCTCCACCCCATCAAACCGCGCCGCCGTCAGCGCCAGGCGCCGCGTGTGAGTAAGGCCAATACGCTTGACCACAAACGGCGCAATCTGTGCCGGCAACAACCCCAGGCGGGTCTCGGGCAAGCCGAACTGCGCCTGGCCCTCTGCAATCGCAATATCACTCACGCACGCCAGCCCGAACCCACCGCCCAGCACCGCGCCTTGCAGCACCGCGATCACCACGGGTGTCAGTGCCTGCACCTCTTGCAGCAAGGTGCCAAATGCGCGGTTCAACGCTTGCAGTTGATCCCCCGCGCTGACCAGATCCTTCACATCGGCCCCCGCGCAAAAATGCCCGCCCGCGCCGCTGATCACCACGGCGCGCACCTGGCTGTCCAACTGCGCCAGTACCGCACGCAGCTCATTGACCATTTCAAGGCTCATTGCATTGCGGCATTCGGGCCGGTTGAGGGTGATATGCAGCACGCCGTTGTGGGCTTCTAGCAGCAAGGTGTTCATGGCTTTTTACCGGGCAGGGTGCCCATCAGTTTGCAGATGATGCCCAGCATGATTTCGTCGGCACCGCCGCCAATCGAGACCAGGCGCACGTCGCGATAGGCGCGGGCTACCGGGTTGTCCCACATGAAGCCCATGCCGCCCCAATATTGCAGGCAACTGTCGCTGACCTCACGGCCCAGGCGCCCGGCCTTGAGTTTAGCCATGGAGGCCAGCCGCGTGACGTCCTGGCCCTTGATGTACTGCTCGGTGGCCTGGTAGACCAAGGCGCGCAGGCATTCGATTTCGGTGGCCAGTTCCGCCAGGCGGAAGTGGATCACCTGGTTGTCGATCAACGCCTTGCCGAACGTCTGGCGCTCTTTGCAGTATTCAATGGTGCTGTCGATGCAGTACTCCAGGCCCTTGATCATATTGGCCGCGCCAAACAGGCGTTCTTCCTGAAACTGCAACATCTGCATCATGAAGCCCGCGCCTTCGTGGCCGATGCGGTTGCGTTGCGGTACGCGCACGCCGTCGAAAAACACCTGGGCGGTCTCGGAGCTGTGCATGCCGAGTTTTTCCAACGGCGGGCTGACGCTGATGCCGGGGCTGTTCATCGGCACCATGATCAGGGATTTGTTGATGTGCGGCTTGTCGTCCGAGGTGTTGGCCAGCAGGCAGATGAAGTCAGCGCTGGGCGAATTGGTGATCCACATCTTGCTGCCATTGATCACGTAGTCATCACCATCCTTGCGCGCATGGGTCTTGAGCCCGGCCACGTCGGAGCCGGCGCCGGTTTCCGAGACGCCGATGCAGCCCACTTGTTCGCCGCTGATGGCCGGGCGCAGGAACTCTTCGCGCAGTTCATCGGAGCCGAAGCGCGCCAGGGCCGGGGTGCACATATCGGTCTGCACGCCGATGGACATGGGGATGCCGCCGCAGCGGATGGTGCCGAACTCTTCGGCGGCGACAATGGAGTAGCTGTAGTCCAGGCCCATGCCGCCGAATTTTTCCGGTTTGGAGATGCCCAGCAGGCCGAGGTCGCCGGCCTTGCGGAAGATTTCGTGAATGGGGAAGCGCCCGGCTTTTTCCCATTCATCTACGTGCGGGTTGATCTCGCGGTCGACGAAGGCGCGCACGGTGCGGCGCAGTTCCTGGTGTTCCTGGGTGAAGATCATTTTTATTGTTCTCCTGATTAGAAACGCGCCACACCAAAGCTATTCGGTTGCAGTTGCCGCAGTTCTGCTTCGTGACAGATATCCAGCAAAAATCCGAGCAAGGTGCGGGTATCCCGTGGGTCAATCAGCCCGTCGTCCCACAGGTTGGCGCTGCCGTAGAGGGCGGTGGACTGGCTGTCGAGCTTCTGCGCGGTGACCTGTTCGAGCATGTCGAGCACCTTGGGGTCGGGCACCAGGCCGTCCTTGAGTTGCTTGGCCTCGGTGACAATGCGCAGCACCTTGCCCGCTTGTGCGCCGCCCATCACCGCGGTGCGGCTGTTGGGCCAGGCGAAGATAAAGCGGGGGTCCAGGCCGCGACCGCACATTGCGTAGTTGCCGGCACCGTAGGAACCACCGACCACGATGGTGAGTTTAGGCACACGGGCATTGGCCACCGCCTGGATCATCTTCGCGCCGTGCTTGATCACCCCTTGCTGTTCCGACTCGGTGCCCACCATGAAGCCGGTGGTGTTGTGCAAAAACAGCAGCGGCGTGCGGCTCTGGTCGCACAGCTGGATAAACTGCGCGGCCTTGCTCGCGCCCTTCGGCGTGATGGGGCCGTTATTGCCGATCACTCCCACGGCGCGCCCCTGGATATGCAGATGGGCGCAGACGGTGTGGGGATCGAACTCGCCCTTGAATTCCAGCAGGTTGGAACCGTCGGCCAGGCGCGCCAGGATTTCGCGCACGTCATAGGGCTTTTTCGGGTCATCGGGAATCAGCCCCAACAGTTCCTCAATCGGGTACAGCGGTTCTCGATAGGCGCGTTGTGGCACGTGCGGCAAACGGTCATTCCAGGGCAGCAGGCCCACAATCTCACGCACGATGCGCACGCCGTCGGCATCGTCTTGGGCCAGGTACTCAGCGGTGCCGGCGGTTTGCGCGTGCATCTGCGCACCCCCCAGTTCTTCATCGGTGGCGACTTCGCCGGTGGCGGCCTTGAGCAACGGTGGCCCGGCGAGGAACAGCTTGGCCTTGCCGCGCACCACCACCACGTAATCCGACAGGCCCGGCTGATACGCACCACCGGCCGTGGCCGAGCCGTGCACCACGGTGATCTGCGGCAAGCCCATGGCGGACATGCGTGCCTGGTTGGCAAAGCTGCGCGCGCCTTCAACGAAAATCTCGGCGGCGTAGTTGAGGTTGGCGCCGCCGCTTTCGGCGAGGGTCACCACTGGCAGTTTGTTCTCCATGGCGATCTGTTGCAGGCGCAGGGATTTTTTCAGCCCGGAGGGGGAAATGGTGCCGCCCTTGATCGCGCTGTTGTTGGCCACCACCAGCATGCGCACGCCGCTGACATAGCCGATGCCGGCGATCAGCCCACCCCCGGCGGCACTGCCATCTTTGTCGTCGTGGAGTTTGTAGCCGGCCAGACTGGCCAGCTCCAGGAACGGCGCTCCAGGGTCCAGCAGCAGGTTGAGGCGCTCACGGGGCAGCAATTGGCCGCGCTTGTCGAACTTGGGCTTGGCTTCCTGGGCCTTGGCCAGCAGGGTGTGTTCCAGCTGGCGCAACTGGGCGATGGTGGCCAGCATGGCGTCACGGTTTTGCGCGAACGCTGGGCTGTTAGGGTCGATCATGGTTTCAATGACTGGCATGGCGTTATTGCTCCGCCTTGAGCACATCCGGCAGGTAGGCGCGGTGGAACCCGTTGAATGGCTCGCTCGGCGCTTGCGCCTTGTGCAGCGGCCATGCGCGGCTGCCCAGGCTGGCGGCGCCGTCGATGCGCAGGGTGCTACCGCTGATAAAGGCCGCAGCCGGGCTGAGCAGGAAGACGATGGCCGCGCTGACTTCCGACTCGGTGCCGATGCGCTTGAGCGGCACATGCTCACGCAGGGTGGGAATCACCGCCTTGAAGGCGCCTTCGTAGGTGTCCATGCCGCTGGAGGCAATCCAACCAGGCGCCACGGCGTTGACGCGCACCCCGGCATAGCCCCACTCAAATGCGGCGGTCTTGGTGAAGTTGTCCATGCCGGAGCGCGCCGCGCCGGAGTGGCCCATGCCGGGCATGCCGCCCCACATGTCGGCGAGCATGTTGACGATCGCGCCACCGTGCTTGCTCATCGACTGGTTGAACACTTCCCGCGCCATCAGGAAACCGCCCACCAGGTTGGTGCGCAGTACGGTTTCAAAGCCCTTCTGATTGATCGCGGCCAGTGGCGACGGGTATTGGCCGCCAGCGTTATTCACCAGCCCATGGATGGGGCCGTGGTCGTGCAGGACTTGCGTGACCAGTGCCTTCACCGCCTCTTCATCGCGGATGTCACAGGCCTGCCAATGGGCGACGCCGCCATCTTCTGCAATTTCCGCCGCGACCTTCTGTAGTTTTTCTGGCTTGCGCCCCACCAGGATCACGCAGGCACCAAGGGCCGCCAGCTCATGGGCGGTGCAGCGGCCAATGCCACTGCCGCCTCCGGTGACAATCACGGTTTGCCCCTTGAACAGGTCGGCTTTGAAGATCGAGTCGAAGGCCACGGCAACGGTCCTTTAGGTGAGTTGGTCGGCAATGTGCTGCGGTACGGCGATGGGGATTTCCAGCAGTTGCTGAGCGAAGGCTTTGCCTTGCGGGTCGATGCGCAGGCTGGCGATACCGCCGCCGCCCAGGGCATTCTCCAGCAGGAAATTCAGGCTGTGGCTGCCGGGCAAGTACCAGCGTTCGACGCGGCCATGGATCGGGTCGAGCACGTGGTCCATCCAGTCGACGATCACCTCCGGGGTCAGGGCTTCGGCGATCCACGGCAGGTAGTCGGGGTGGCGGGCGATCACGCCAATATTGCTGTGGTTGCCCTTGTCACCTGAGCGCGCCACGGCGAGTTTCACCAGCGGCACACTGGCATCGGCACGGCCCTCCGGCTTGGCCGGCTCGATGGGCACAGCCGGCGTGAGCAGAGGCGCGGAGGCGGGCAGCTCGACGGCATAACGTTGGCCTTGGTACTCGATGGCGACGCTACACCGTGATTTGTCGACCAGGAACGAAAACAGCCGAATCAGCGGATACACCGTCGGCCGCCCGCCAACAATGCCGGTCAGCCCCGGTGCCATGCCGGTGGCCGCCTGGGCGATCTCGCGGGCGAACAGCACCAGCGCCTGCTTGCTCGGGTGCCGCACCGCCAGCTTCACCACCACTTCACGGCAATCCGCACGCCGGGCGTGGGCGCCGTAGGTGGCTTCGCTGCCGAGCAGTTCGATATCGACGTCGGTGTAGGGCGCCCAGCCGCGCTGGCTGAACAGCTCCGAAGTCTTGTTGATGAGCGCCTGGCTAACCCGCTCGGCCTTGGCCACCGCGTCGATGCCAGCGAGCAGGCAACTGGCGGTGCAGCGAAAGCCATCGGGGTAAGTGGCGCTGACCTTGTACTGGTCGGTGGGTGGCAGGCCCTTGGCGCCGTGCAGGCGCACCGCGTGTTTGCCTTGTTGCTGCAGTTTGACCTGGCTGAAATCGCAGATCACGTCCGGCAGCACATAGGCGCGCGGGTCACCGATTTCATACAGCAGTTGTTCGGCCACGCTGAGTTCGCTGATCAGCCCGCCGCTGCCTTCGACCTTGTTGACGGTGAACTGGCCGTCGGCGCTGACTTCGACGATAGGGAAGCCGATGTGTTCGTAGTCGGGCACGTCACGCCAGTCGGTGAAGTTACCGCCGGTGCATTGGGCGCCGCATTCGATGATATGCCCGGCCAGGGCAGCCTGGGCCAGGTGATCGTAGTCCTGCCATGACCAATTGAATTCATGCACCAGTGCCGCGCTGACCACTGCGCTGTCGACCACCCGGCCGGTGATGACAATATCGGCGCCGAGCCCCAATGCCTGGGCAATGCCCGGTGCGCCGAGGTAGGCGTTGGCGGACACGCACAGGGGCGGCAGCGGGGCGCCGTTGTACAGGTCGGTGACAGGTGGCAGCTGTTTGAGTTGAGGGTGCAGGTCATCACCCAGCAACACGGCGATTTTCAGCGGGATGTGGGCGTTATCGCAGGCCGCCTGCAGGGCGGCGGCGCAGGCCTGGGGGTTGATACCGCCGGCATTGCTGATCACCCGGATGCCCTGGCGCTGGATATCCGCCAGCAGGGGCGTAAGCACCTCGACAAAATCCGTGGCGTAACCGGCCTGGGGGTCTTTCAGGCGGGCACCGGCGAGGATCGACATGGTGACTTCCGCCAGGTAATCGAACACCAGGTAATCCAAGGCGCCGCCCTGCACCAATTGGGCGGCGGCGGTGCAAGTGTCGCCCCAGAAGGCGCTGGCGCAGCCGATACGTACCGTCTTGCTCATGAGAAATCCTTCCTCCAAGGGCTGGTGCCGAGACTACCAAGCAAGCGCTTGGTTTGTAAACTCCAGTCACAAGTTTTACCCAAGCGCTTGCTTGGGTGGCAGTCACGGCCTAAATTGCCGGCCAAGACGACAGTAGACGTGAAGGAGAGCAGCATGGATGAGCACAAAGCCCTGGGGGTGATGCGCACCATGGTCGATGGTGGCCAATTGACCGACCCCGAGAGCGCCCGCGGCAAGTTGCTGCAAACCGCAGCTCATCTGTTTCGCAACAAGGGGTTCGAGCGCACCACTGTGCGAGATCTGGCCAGCGCCGTGGGCATCCAGTCCGGCAGCATCTTTCATCACTTCAAGAGCAAGGATGAGATATTGCGTGCGGTGATGGAGGAAACCATCCATTACAACACCGCGATGATGCGCGCTTCACTGGAGGAGGCGAGCACGGTGCGCGAACGCGTGCTGGCGCTGATCCGCTGCGAGTTGCAGTCGATCATGGGCGGCAGTGGCGAGGCCATGGCGGTGCTGGTCTACGAATGGCGCTCGCTGTCGGCCGAAGGCCAGGCGCACGTGCTGGCCCTGCGTGACGTGTATGAGCAGATCTGGTTGCAGGTACTGGGCGAGGCCAAGGCCGCTGGCTACATCCGGGGCGATGTGTTTATCACCCGGCGCTTCCTCACTGGCGCCTTGTCCTGGACCACCACCTGGTTTCGTGCCCAAGGCAGCCTGACCCTTGAAGAGTTGGCCGAAGAGGCTTTGTTGATGGTGCTGAAGTCGGACTGAGGCGCAAGTTATTAATTTGCTGGCGAAAGTTGTCTCCCCAAGTAAAAACGCCTAGCTTATCGGCATTGAACTCTTCAACGGTGCGTGCCTCGATGTTTTCGCCATGGCGGCTGGCTGCAGGACTTACTTTATGGGCACTGGGCACCGCCGCGTGGACGCAGGCCGGTGCCGCGCAGTTGGTGAGAATCGGCGCGGCGCATTTTCCGCCCTACACCGTACGCCCTGAACAAGGCGCCGACACCGGGTTGCTGCCGCAATTGGTCGAGGCGTTGAACGCTGCGCAAACCGACTACCAGTTTGTGGTGGTGCCTACCTCGATCCCCCGGCGTTTTCGTGACTTCGAGCAAGGCCGGGTCGACATGGCCATCTTCGAAAACCCGTCCTGGGGTTGGCAGAATATTGCCCATACCAGTGTTGATATGGGGCTGGAAGATGCGGAAATATTCGTTGCCCAGCGTCAACCCGGGCGCGACCAGAGCTACTTCGCCGACCTCTCCGGTAAGCGCCTGGCGGTATTCAGCGGGTATCACTATGCCTTTGCCGACTTCAATCCCGATCCCAAGAACATGGCCGAGCGTTTCAACGCGACGTTGACCTATTCCCATGACAGTAACCTGCTGATGGTTGCCCGTGGGCGTGCGGATATTGCGCTGGTTACCCGTTCGTACCTGAGTGATTTCATGGTGCGCAACGCAGACATGGCGGGGCAGTTTTTGGTGTCGGAGCGTATTGACCAGGTGTATCACCACTACGCGTTGCTGCGGCCCAAGGCACCGATCACCGGGCCGGCGTTTGCCGGGTTGCTCAAGGGGCTGCGTGATAATGGTCAGATGTTGAAGATTTTCGAGCCGTATCGAATTGATGTGACGCCGCTGCCCTGAGGTCTTTGTAAATAAAATCTTTCGGGCTCAGTGGGATCAACTGTGGGAGCTGGCTTGCCTGCGATGACGGCCTGACAGTCGACACAGATATAACTGATGCCCCGCGATCCAATGTGGGAGCTGGCTTGCCTGCGAAGACGGCCTGACAGTCAACACAGTTGGACCGTGTACATATCCATTCCTGCGGTAACGGCTACTTAGGGTTCCGCTTTTACAGCGGCTCACTTTTGAAAAGCCGGAATGCCGGCCCAGACAAAAGTAAGCAAAACGCTCTTGCCCCACCACTCGGCACCTCGCCTAGGCTCGGTGTGCCCGTAATCCGCCAGTGATTTGGGGGGGCGCCCAAGATCACAAGCAGATCAAGATCAAGAGCGGCTCGCTTTGCATCGTAGTTACCGTGGAGCCCTTACCCCCATATGTCTGCGCTGCATTAAACCCGCCGCGCAAACGTATCACTATGACTGCCCGACACCTTGCGGCAATGCACCAGCGCATCGCGAATCATGAAGTTCACCAAGGTCGGAGACACCCCAAGCTCCTTGGCGATGTCTTTTTGCGGCACGCCATGCAAGCGGTACATCTCGAACGCGTAGCGGGTGCGCTGGGGCAGTTGCGTCAGGGCGTCAGCGATGTTTTCCAGGGTGTTGAAATTGATGTGCGAGGTTTCCGGTGAAGCGCCGTGAATAACCACATTCAAGCCTTCCTCTTCGGTCCCGGAGTATTTGAGCTCCAGAGCCTGCTTGCGGTAATGATCGATCGCCAGGTTGCGCACGATCTGAAACAGATAACTCAGTTGGGCCTTGAACGATGAGGTGATGGTCGGCGCCGACTGCAGCCGGAAGTAGGCGTCCTGCACCACGTCTTCGGCGCGGGAGCGGCACCCGGTGATACGGGCCGCGATCTTCACCAAAATCAGTCGATTGTCGACGAACGCCTGGAGAAGGGGTGAATCGCACCTGCCTGTGGATACTTGTTCCGTCATGGAAATCACCTTGCTGCGAATAGGTTAGGGGAGGGCATCCCTGCTGAGGCCTCCTACATATCGGGCAACAAATTATGCTTAATGATAATGATTGTCAAATGAGAAGGCGAACTAATCTTATGCCTTGGGCAAAGGTGTGAACCACGTCTCGCTCGCCCCCGGCGACTAATTATTTGAAGGCTCCGTCCGTTCTCATGGGTGACAGGTTCGTTAGTACAACGGCCAAGGATCAGCACCCGCAGGAGGACCAGATGGGTTTTTATCGTGCATTCAGCGTGTTTCAGTTCGGAGTCCTCGCGGGATGAGTACGTCCCTGCGGCTGCGCCTGTTTTGCCTGCCCCACTCAGGCGCCAGCGCCTCGGTCTACGCTCGCTGGCGCCGGGTCCTGCCGGACTGGCTGCAAGTGTGCCCGCTGGAATTGCCGGGACGCGGCATGCGCATGGACGAGCCATTGCAGCGCGATATCAAGGCCTTGGCCGCGCAGCTTGCTGAAGAAATCAGCCGTGATCTGGATGGCCCCTATGCCTTGTTCGGCCACAGCCTTGGCGGGCTGTTGGCGTTTGAATTGGCTCACGCTCTGAACGCGCGCAATCTGCCCGCGCCCCTGGCGTTGTTCGCGTCCGGCACGGCGGGCCCGGCGCGTCGTGATGTGAGCGGGTACGCCGTCGAAAAGACCGATGCCCAACTGATTGCCCGACTGCGCGAATTGCAGGGCACCGCCGAAGAAGCCCTGGCCAACCCCGAGCTGATGCAACTGATGTTGCCGATCCTGCGCGCTGATTTCCTGCTGTGCGGCAGTTTCACCTATGGCGAGCGCCAGCCCCTGGCGCTGCCGATCCATGTGTTCGGTGGCAAGCAAGACAGCGTGCGTGCCGACCAGTTGCTCGACTGGCAACTCGACGCCGCCAGTGGGTTTTCCCTGGACATGTTTGACGGCCATCACTTCTTCCTCGTGCAGCACGAAAGCGCCGTGCTGCGCTGCGTGCGTCGCTATGCCGACGAGCACTTGGCGCGCTGGCGCATTGGTGCGACGCGGCAGCTCGTCGCCGGCTGAACCCCACCGACTTCCCGAATTTCCCGTAAGCCGATTTCAGGCAGGAACCCCATGATGGACGCCTTCGAACTTCCCCGCACCCTGGTCCAGTCCCTTCAACAGCGTGCTGCGCAGACGCCGGACCAGGTGGCGTTGCGCTTCCTCGCCGAGAGTGCCGAGCACAGTGTGGTGCTCAGTTATCGCGACCTCGACCAACGCGCCCGCACCATCGCCGCCGCCTTGCAAGCCAACGCTGGCCTGGGCGAGCGTGCGGTGTTGCTGTTCCCGAGTGGCCCGGACTATGTGGCGGCGTTCTTTGGTTGCCTGTACGCCGGGGTGATCGCGGTGCCGGCTTATCCACCGGAGTCTACGCGTCGTCATCACCAGGAGCGCCTGCTGTCGATCATCAGCGATGCCGAGCCGCGGCTGCTGTTGACCATTGCCAGCCTCAGCGAGGGCCTGGCGCAGATTGAAAACGCGCCCACGGTGTTGAGTGTCGATACCCTGGAGGCGCAGCAGGCCGACCAGTGGGTCGAGCCCGACCTCAAGGCCGACGACATCGCGTTCCTGCAATACACCTCCGGCTCCACCGCATTGCCCAAGGGCGTGCAAGTCAGCCACGGCAACCTGGTGGCCAACGAAGTGCTGATCCGCCGTGGTTTTGGCATCGACCTCAACCCCGATGACGTGATCGTCAGCTGGTTGCCGCTGTACCACGACATGGGCCTGATCGGCGGCCTGCTGCAACCGATCTTCAGCGGCGTGCCCTGCGTGTTGATGTCGCCGGCCTACTTCCTTGGCCGACCTTTGCGCTGGCTGGAGGCGATCAGCGAATACGGCGGCACTATCAGCGGTGGCCCGGACTTCGCCTACCGCCTGTGCAGCGAACGGGTCAGTGAGTCGGCCCTGGAACGCCTGGATTTGAGCCGCTGGCGCGTCGCCTATTCGGGTTCCGAGCCGATCCGCCTCGACACCCTGGAACGCTTCGCGGAAAAATTCGCGGCCTGTGGTTTCACCCCGAATAATTTCTTCGCCTCCTACGGCCTGGCCGAAGCCACCCTGTTTGTCGCCGGCGGCACCCGTGGCCATGGCATTCCCGCCCTGCGCCTGGACGAACAGGCGCTGGCCGCCAACCGTGCCGAACCGGGGCAGGGCCCTGCGATCATGAGTTGCGGCACCAGCCAGCCGGACCACGCCGTGCTGATCGCCGACCCGCACACCCTCACCGAGCTGCCCGACCAGTGCGTCGGCGAACTCTGGGCCACGGGCCCGAGCATCGCCCACGGCTACTGGCGCAACCCGCAAGCCAGCGCCAAGACCTTCGTCCAGCATGCTGGCCGCACCTGGTTGCGCACCGGTGACCTGGGTTTTATCCGCGACGGTGAGGTGTACATCACCGGGCGCCTGAAAGACCTGCTGATCGTGCGCGGCCACAACCTTTACCCCCAGGACATCGAACAGACCATCGAGCGCGAAGTGGAAGTGGTGCGCAAGGGCCGGGTCGCCGCGTTTGCGGTCAATGACCAGGGCCTGGAAGGCATCGGCATCGCCGCGGAAATCAGCCGCAGCGTGCAGAAAATCCTGCCGCCCGAAGCGCTGATCAAAGCGATCCGCCAAGCCGTGGCCGAGGCCTGCCAGCAAGCCCCGAGCGTGGTGGTGCTGCTCAACCCCGGCGCCTTGCCGAAGACCTCCAGCGGCAAAGTGCAGCGTGCTGCCTGCGCGATTCGGCATGCCGATGGCAGCCTCGACAGCTATGCGCAGTTCCCCGGGCAGCAGGGGCAGGCGAGCGAAGTGGCACTGGAATCGGACTTGCAACAGCAGATCGCGGCGATCTGGTGCGAACAACTGCAACTGGCTCATGTGGCGGGCGACGATCACTTTTTCCTGCTGGGGGGCAACTCCATCACCGCGACCCAAGTGGTCGCCCGCCTGCGCGAAAGCCTGGGGCTGGAACTGAGCCTGCGCCTGCTGTTCGAAGCGCCGACCCTCGCCGCCTTCGCCACGGCCGTCGCGCAGCTGCAACAGGATGGCGGCGTGGCCCAAGGCGCAATCCACGTGCTGTCACGTCAAGAAGACCTGCCTCAATCCCTGGCACAGAACCGCCTGTGGATCACCTGGCAATTGGACCCTCACAGCATCGCCTACACCATTCCCGGCGCCTTGCACTTGCGCGGCGAGCTGGATGAAGACGCACTGCGCCACAGCTTCCAGCAACTGATCCAGCGTCACGAAGCCCTGCGCACGCGCTTCTACGAGCGCGACGGCCAGGCGTTTCAGCGTGTCGAGGCTACGGCGGATTTCGAACTGCCGATCATCGACCTCAGTGACCTGCCCAACACCGAACGCGAAGCCCGTGCGCAACAGGTCCGCGAAGACCAGGCGCGCAGCCCGTTCGACCTGGAAAAAGGCCCGTTGCTACGGGTTACCCTGGTGCGCCTGGGCGATGAAGACCACCAGCTATTGGTGACGTTGCACCACATCATTGCTGACGGTTGGTCGCTGAATATCCTGATCGACGAGTTCTCGCGCCTGTACGCCGCTGCCGCCCAAGGCCAGTCCCTGGAGCTGCCGCCGTTGGCCTTGCAATACGCCGACTACGGCAGCTGGCAGCGCCAATGGCTGGCCGAAGGCGAGGGCCAGCGACAGCTGACGTACTGGAAAGCGCAGTTGGGTGACGAGCATCCGGCCCTGAACCTGGCCACCGATCACCCGCGCGCCGCCCAGCATCGGCACAGCGCCTCGCGCCATAGCCAGCGCCTGGATGCGCGCCTCAGTGCGGCGATCCGCCAGACCGCCCAGGCCCATGACTCAACGCCGTTCATGCTGTTGTTGGCGACGTTCCAGACCTTGCTCTATCGCTACAGTGGCCAGCGCGATATCCGTATCGGCGTGCCCAATGCCAACCGCCCACGCCATGAAACCCAGGGCCTGATCGGCTTCTTTATCAACACCCTGGTGCTGCGCGCCGAGCTGGACGGGCGCCTGCCGTTCAACCAGCTGTTGGCCGCCACCCGCGAGACCACATTGGCCGCCCAGGCCCATCAGGACCTGCCCTTCGAACAACTGCTGGAAGCCTTCCCCCAGGCCCGCGAACAGGGCCTGTTCCAGGTCATGTTCAACCACCAGCAACGTGACCTCAGTGCCTTGCGCCGCCTGCCGGGCCTGCTGGCCGATGAGTTGCCCTGGCACAGCCGCGAAGCCAAGTTCGACCTGCAACTGCACAGCGAAGAAGACCGCAATGGGCGCTTGAGCCTGTCGTTCGACTACGCCGACGAGCTGTTCGATTGCGCGACCATCCAGCGTCTGGCCGAGCACTTCATCCATCTACTTCACGCTGTGTGCGCGCAACCACAACACGCCATCGGCGATCTGCCGTTGATGCAGGCTGACGAACAGCAACCCTGGAGCGAAGCCCCTTGCGCGCCGGCCCGGCACTGGCTGCCCGAGCTGCTCAACCAACAAACGTCGGACGCCACCGCGCTGGTCTGGCAGGACGGCAGCCTGACCTTCGCCCAATTGCACACCCAGGCCAACCGCCTGGCCCATTACCTGCGCGACAAAGGCGTCGGCCCGGACGTGTGCGTAGCCATCGCCGCCGAGCGTTCGCCGCAACTGCTGATCGGCCTGCTCGCCATCATCAAGGCCGGTGGCGCCTACGTGCCGCTGGACCCGGATTACCCCGCCGAACGCCTGGCCTACATGCTCAAGGACAGCAGCGTGCAACTGCTGCTCACCCAGACCGCGTTGCTGCCCCAACTGCCCAGCGCCGAAGGCGTGTGCGTGATTGCCATGGACAGCCTGCACCTCGACAGCTGGCCGACCCAGGCGCCAGGCTTGCACCTGCACGGCGATAACCTCGCCTACGTGATCTACACCTCCGGTTCCACCGGCCAACCCAAAGGCGTGGGCAACACCCACGGCGCCCTGGCCGAGCGTTTGCAGTGGATGCAGGCCACCTATCAACTGAACGAAACCGATGTGCTGATGCAAAAGGCGCCGATCAGTTTCGACGTGTCGGTGTGGGAATGCTTCTGGCCATTGATTGCCGGCTGCCGCCTGGTATTGGCCGGGCCGGGCGAACATCGCGACCCGCACCGCATCGCGCAGCTTGTGCAGGAACATGGGGTGACCACGCTGCACTTCGTGCCGCCGCTGTTGCAGCTGTTTATCGACGAGCCGCTGGTGGCCGAATGCACCAGCCTGCGTCGCCTGTTCTCCGGCGGCGAAGCCTTGCCCGCCGAACTGCGTAACCGCGTACTGGCGCGCTTGCCAGCGGTGCAATTGCACAACCGCTATGGCCCGACCGAAACCGCGATCAACGTCACCCACTGGCAGTGCGCCGCCTCGGATGGCGAGCGCTCGCCGATTGGCCGGCCGTTGGGCAATGTGATCTGCCGCGTACTGGACGAGCAGCTCAACCCGTTGCCGGCCGGTGTGCCGGGCGAACTGTGCATCGGCGGTATCGGCCTGGCGCGGGGTTACCTGGGCCGTGCCGGGCTGACGGCCGAACGTTTTGTCGCCGACCCGCTGGGCGCGGCGGGCACCCGCTTGTATCGCACCGGTGACCGTGCGCGCTGGAACGCCGACGGCGTGCTTGAATACCTCGGACGCCTCGATCAGCAGGTCAAACTGCGGGGGTTCCGGGTGGAGCCGGAAGAAATCGAAGCGCGCCTGCTGGCCCAGGTAGGCATTGCCCAGGCCGTGGTGCTGGTGCGTGATGCACAGTTGATCGGCTACTACACCGCCGACACCGAACTGGATGAGCAAAGGGTCAAAACCGCCCTGGCCGCCGAGTTGCCGGAGTACATGGTGCCCGCGCTGCTGATGCGCCTGGACGCCATGCCCCTGAGCCCCAGCGGCAAGCTCGACCGGCGTGCCTTGCCAGAGCCGGTATGGCAAACCCGCGAACACGTCGAACCGCACACACCTTTGCAACTGCAAATCGCCGCGATCTGGCGCGAGGTGCTTGGCCTGCCACGCATCGGCCTGCGCGATGACTTTTTCGCACTCGGCGGGCACTCGTTGCTGGCCACGCAAATCATCTCCCGCACCCGCCAGGCCTGTGACGTCGAACTGCCCCTGCGCACCCTGTTCGAAGCCAGCGTGCTGGGCGATTTTGCCCAGCAGGTCGGGCTGATCCAGGCGGCGGGCCAGCGCAACCAACAGACTGCCATCGCCAAAGTCGACCGCAGCCAGCCGGTCCCCTTGTCCTATTCCCAGCAGCGCATGTGGTTCCTCTGGCAGATGGAACCGGACAGCCCGGCCTACAACGTCGGCGGCATGGCGCGCCTGCGCGGGGTCCTGGATGTGGGGCGTTTCGAGGCCGCCTTGCAGGCCTTGATCATGCGTCACGAAACCCTGCGCACCACCTTCCCAAGTGTCGATGGTGTGGCCTGTCAGAAGGTCTCGGCGCAAACCGGCGTGCGCATGGACTGGCAGGATTTCTCCGCGCTGAATGAGCCGCAGCGCCAGCAGCGTTTACAGCAACTGGCCGATGTCGAGGCGCACACGCCGTTCAACCTGGAAACCGGGCCGCTGTTGCGCGCCTGCCTGGTCAAGGCCGGCGAGCAGGAACATTACCTGGTGCTGACCCTGCACCATATCGTCACCGAGGGCTGGGCCATGGACATCTTTGCCCGTGAACTCAGCGCCTTGTACGAAGCCTTTATCGACGAGCGCGACTCACCGCTGCCAGCGTTGCCGGTGCAGTACCTCGACTATAGCGTGTGGCAACGCCATTGGATGGAAGCCGGTGAGCGCCAGCGTCAGCTGGACTACTGGACCGCCCAACTGGGCAACGAACACCCGTTGCTGGAACTGCCCGGCGACCGTCCGCGGCCACCGGTGCAAAGCCATCGGGGCGAGCTGTACCGGTTTGATTTGAGCGATGAGCTGGCCGCCCGCGTGCGTGCCTTCAACGCCCAGCACGGCCTCACGCTGTTCATGACCATGACCGCGACCCTGGCAGTGTTGCTCTACCGCTACAGCGGCCAGACCGACCTGCGCATCGGCGCGCCAGTGGCCAACCGTATCCGTCCGGAAAGCGAAGGCTTGATTGGCGCGTTCCTCAATACCCAGGTGCTGCGTTGCCAGCTCAACGGGCAGATGCGGGTCAGCGAGCTGTTCGAGCAGGTGCGCCATACCGTGATCGAGGGCCAGTCCCATCAGGACCTGCCGTTCGACCATCTGGTGGAAGCCCTGCAACCGCCGCGCAGCGCGGCGTACAACCCGTTGTTCCAGGTGATGTGCAACGTGCAGCGCTGGGAATTCCAGCAAAGCCGCCAACTGGCTGGCATGACCGTGGAGTACCTGGCCAACGATGCGCGGGCGACCAAGTTCGACCTCAACCTGGAAGTCACCGACCTCGACCATCGCCTGGGTTGCTGCCTGACCTACAGCACCGACCTGTTCGACGAGCCGCGTATTGCGCGCATGGCCGAGCATTGGCGCAACCTGCTCGAAGCGTTGGTCGCCGATCCCGGCCAGCGCCTCAGCGAATTGCCGTTGCTGAGCGCGTATGAACAACGCGCCTTGCAAGACAGCCTTGGGGTGGAGAAGGGCGAGCATCGCCTCGACCAGTGCATCCATCAACTGTTCAGCCAGCAGGCCAGCCAGCGGCCGGAGGCCCCGGCGCTGACCTTTGCCGGTGTGACCCTCTCGTATGCGCAACTGGATGAGCGCGCCAACCGCCTGGCCTGGATGCTGCGCGAGCGTGGCGTGGGCCCGCAGGTGCGCGTGGGTCTGGCGCTGCCGCGTTCGCTGGAAATGGTCGTCGGTTTGCTGGCGATCCTCAAGGCCGGCGGTGCCTATGTGCCGCTGGACCCGGAATACCCGCTGGACCGCCTGCATTACATGATCGAAGACAGTGACATCGGTCTGCTGCTCAGTGATGCGGCGCTGTTCGAAGCTCTGGGTGAGTTGCCGGCGACGGTGGCGTGCTGGTGCCTGGAGGATGACTCGCCGGTGCTGGCCAATTACCCCGCCGAAGCGCTGCCGTTCGTGAGTCTGGCGCAACACCAGGCGTACCTCATCTACACCTCGGGTTCCACGGGCAAGCCCAAAGGCGTGGTGGTGTCCCACGGTGAGATCGCCATGCATTGCCAGGCGGTGATCGAGCGGTTTGACATGCGCCCGGATGACTGCGAGCTGCACTTTTACTCGATCAACTTCGACGCTGCCACCGAGCGTTTGCTGGTGCCGCTGCTGTGCGGGGCGCGGGTGGTGTTGCGCGCCCAGGGCCAGTGGGATGCGGAGGAAATCTGCGCGCTGATCCGTACCCATCGCATCAATGTGCTCGGTTTCACCCCGAGCTACGGCAGCCAGTTGGCGCAGTGGCTGGCGACCCAGCAACAGACGCTGCCGGTGCGCATGTGCATCACCGGTGGCGAAGCCTTGACCGGCGAACACCTGCAACGCATCCGCGCAGCGTTCACGCCCCAGCTGTTCTTCAACGCCTACGGCCCCACCGAAACCGTGGTGATGCCCCTGGCCAGCCTGGCGCCCGAGCAGTTGGAGGAGGGCGCAGGCAGCGTACCGATCGGCAGCATCGTCGGCGAGCGCGTGGCTTACATTCTCGACGCCGACCTGGCGCTGGTGCCCCAGGGCGCCAGCGGTGAGCTGTACATCGGTGGCGCCGGCCTGGCCCAGGGTTATCACCAGCGGCCGGGGATGACGGCGGAGCGCTTTGTCGCAGACCCGTTTGCTGGCAAGGGCGGGCGCCTGTACCGCACCGGCGACCTGGTACGCCAACGCGCCGATGGCCTGGTGGAGTACCTGGGGCGCATCGACCATCAGGTGAAGATCCGCGGTTTTCGCATCGAACTGGGCGAAATCGAAACGCGCTTGCTCGAACATGACGCTGTGCGCGAAGCGGTGGTGCTGGCACTGGATGCGCCGAGCGGCAAGCAATTGGTGGCGTACCTGGTCAGCGATGCCGAGCACGCCGCCTTGCGCGACGCGTTGAAGGCGCACCTCAAGGCGCAACTACCGGACTACATGGTGCCCGCGCATCTGATCGTGCTGCAGAGCATGCCGCTGACCGCCAACGGCAAGCTCGACCGCCGCGCCTTGCCTGAGCCGGACCCAGAGGCCAATCGCCAAGCCTACGTGGCGCCGCGCAGCGAGCTGGAACACAGCCTGGCCGCCATCTGGTGCGCGGTGCTGAACGTGGAGCAAGTGGGCCTCGACGATAACTTCTTTGAACTGGGCGGCGACTCGATTCTGTCGATCCAGGTGGTGAGCCGGGCGCGCCAGGTCGGCATTCATTTCAGCCCCCGTGACCTGTTCCAGCACCAGACGGTTCAGAGCCTGGCTGCCGTGGCCACCCGCTCGGAGCGCGTCATCGCCGAGCAAGGGCTGCTGACCGGTCCCTCGGGCCTCACGCCGATTCAGCACTGGTTCTTCGACACCGATATCCCGGCGCGCCAGCACTGGAACCAGGCGTTGGTGCTCAAGCCACTGCAACTGCTCGATGCCCATCGCCTGGAGCAAGCGCTGCTGGCGGTGCTGGAACACCACGACGCGCTGCGCTTGAGCTTTACCCCGCGCGATGCGCAATGGCATGCCGAACACCTGGGCGTGCCGGAAGGCGGCGTGCTGCTGCAGGCGCAGGTGCGCGACATGCAGGCGTGCACGGCGTTGTTCACCGACACTCAGCGCAGCCTCGACCTGGCACAGGGGCCGCTGCTGCGCGCCTTGCTGGTGGACGGGCCGCAAGGCCAGCAGCGCTTGCTGATCGCCATCCATCACCTGGTGGTGGACGGCGTGTCGTGGCGCGTCCTGCTGGAAGACCTGCAAAACGTTTATCGCCAACTCAGTGAAGGCCAGTCCGTCAGCCTGCCGGCCAAAACCAGCGCGCTGCGTGATTGGGCTGCGCGCTTGCAAGCCTATGCCCACAGTGAATCCCTGCGCGAAGAGTTGAGCCTGTGGCAAGCGCAATTGGCTGGCCCCGCCTTGGCCTTGCCAGTACAGCGTCCCCAAGGTGCGCGGCGCAATAGCGATGCCGAAACGGTGAGCGTGCGCCTGGATGCCGAGCGCACCCGGCAGTTGCTGCAACAGGCGCCGAGTGCCTATCGCACCCAGGTCAACGACCTGTTGCTGACCGCCCTGGCCCGCGTGCTGTGCCGCTGGAGCGGGCAGGCCTCGGCACTGATCCAACTGGAAGGCCATGGCCGCGAAACCTTGTTCGATGACATCGACCTGACCCGCAGCGTGGGTTGGTTCACCAGTGCTTACCCGTTGCGCCTGACGCCGCTGGCCGAGCACGGCGACTCGATCAAGGCGATCAAGGAGCAACTGCGTGGCGTGCCCCATAAAGGTTTGGGGTATGGCGTGCTGCGTTACCTGGCCGATGACCTGTGCAAGCAGAGCATGGCCGCATTGCCGAGCGCGCAGATTACCTTCAACTACCTGGGTCAGTTCGACCAGAGCTTTGGCACTGATGCGCTGTTCCACCCGCTGGAGGAATCCGCCGGCCTGGCCCATGACCCGGATGCGCCGTTGCCCAATGAACTGAGCATCGACAGCCAGGTCTACGGCGGCGAGCTGGTGCTACGCTGGACGTTCAGTCGTGAGCGGCATGATCAGCAGGTGATTCGCGATCTGGCCGAAGCTTATCTGGGTGAATTGCACAGCCTGATCGCCCATTGCCTGCAGGACGATGCCGGCGGCCTCACGCCGTCCGACTTCCCCCTGGCGCGCCTGACCCAGGTGCAACTGGACGCCTTGCCGGTACCGGCCAGCGCCATCGAAGACGTCTACCCGCTGACCCCGATGCAGGAAGGCTTGCTGCTGCACACCCTGCTGGAGCCCGGCACCGGCCTGTATTACATGCAGGACCGCTACCGCATCAACAGCGCCCTGGACCCGGAGCGTTTTGCCCAGGCCTGGCAAGCGGTGATCGCCCGCCACGAAGCCTTGCGTGCCTCGTTCTGCTGGAACGTCGGCGAAGACATGCTGCAAGTGATCCACAAGCCCGGCAGTACGCCGATCGAGTACCTGGACTGGAGCGCCGACCCGCAGGATCAGCAGGAGCCGCGTCTGCAAGCCTTGCTCAAGGCCGAGCGCGAAGCCGGTTTTGACCTGCTCAACCAGGCGCCTTTCCACTTGCGCCTGATTCGCGTGGGCGAGGCGCGCTACTGGTTCATGATGAGCAACCACCACATCCTGATCGATGCCTGGTGCCGTTCGCTGCTGATGAATGACTTCTTCGATATCTACACAGCCCTGGGCGAAGGCCGCGATGCGCAACTGGCGACGCCGCCGCGCTATCGCGACTACATTGCCTGGCTGCAACGCCAGGACCTCAACGAGGCGCGCCAGTGGTGGCAGCAAAACTTGCAAGGCTTCGAGCGCGCTACGCCTATCCCGAGTGACCGCCCGTTCCTGCGCGAACACGCCGGTGGCAGTGGCGGCATGGTGGTGGGCGACTGCTACACCCGCCTGGATGCCCGCGACGGTGCGCAACTGCGCGAACTGGCCCAGGCGCATCAGCTTACCGTCAACACGTTCGCCCAGGCGGCGTGGGCCCTGGTGCTGCGGCGTTTGAGTGGCGATCGCGACGTGCTGTTCGGCGTCACCGTGGCCGGGCGCCCGGTGGACATGCCCGAGATGCAACGCACCGTCGGCCTGTTTATCAACAGCATTGCGCTTCGGGTGAAACTGCCCGAGGACGGCGAGCGCTGCAGCGTGCGCCAGTGGTTGAGCGCCTTGCTCGACAGCAATATGCAACTGCGCGAGTACGAATACCTGCCGTTGGTGACGATCCAGGAACACAGCGAATTGCCCAAGGGCCAGCCGCTGTTCGACAGCCTGTTCGTGTTTGAGAACGCGCCAGTGGAAGTCTCGGTGCTGGACCGTGCGCAAAGCCTGAACGCCACCTCGGATTCCGGGCGTACCCACACCAACTTCCCGCTGACGGCGGTGTGCTACCCCGGCGATGACCTCGGTTTGCACCTGTCCTACGACCAGCGTTACTTCGACGAAAGCACCGTGCAAGGCATGCTCGCTGAGTTCAAGCGCCTGTTGCTGGCGCTGGTGCAGGGCTTCCATGGCGACATGGCCGAGCTGGCGCTGATTGGCGAGCAGGAACGTGAATTCCTGGTGGCGGGCTGTAACCAGAGTGAGCGAGCCTATCCGCTGGAGACGAGCTACATCGAGCTGTTCGAGGCCCAGGTGGCAGAGCATCCGCAGCGCATCGCCGCCAGTTGCCTGAGCCAGCAATGGAGCTACGACGAACTGAACCGCCGCAGTAACGGCCTGGGCCACGCGTTGCTTGCGGCCGGTGTGGGCCTGGACCAACCGGTGGCGTTGCTGGCTGAACGTGGGTTGGACTTGCTCGGCATGATCATCGGCAGCTTCAAGGCCGGTGCCGGTTACCTGCCGCTGGACCCAGGGCTGCCCGGCCCGCGCCTGAGCCGCATCATCGACATGAGCCGCACGCCGCTGCTGGTGTGCACCGAGGCGTGCCGCGAGCAGGCCGTCGAGTTGCTGCAAGGGGTTGATTGCCAACTGCTGGTGTGGGAGGAAGTGCCCGCCCGTGGCGAAAACCCCGGTGTCTACAGCGGCCCGGACAACCTTGCCTACGTGATCTACACCTCGGGTTCCACCGGCTTGCCCAAGGGCGTGATGGTCGAACAGCGTGGCATGCTCAATAACCAGTTGAGCAAGGTGCCGTACCTGAACCTGAGCGATGCCGATGTGATTGCCCAGACCGCGTCGCAAAGCTTCGATATTTCTGTGTGGCAGTTCCTCGCCGCGCCGCTGTTTGGCGCACGGGTGGACATTGTGCCCAATACCATCGCCCATGATCCGCAAGGGTTGCTGGCCCACGTTCAAGCACAGGGCATCACCGTGCTGGAGAGTGTGCCGTCGCTGATCCAGGGCATGCTAGCCCAGGAGCGTATCAGCCTCGAGGGCCTGCGCTGGATGCTGCCTACCGGGGAGGCGATGCCACCTGAGCTGGCCCATCAGTGGCTGCTGCGTTATCCGCAGATTGGCCTGGTGAATGCCTACGGCCCGGCGGAATGCTCCGATGATGTGGCGTTCTTCCGCGTCGATCTGGCGTCGACCCGTGGCACTTACCTGCCGATTGGTACGCCGACCGACAACAACCGCTTGTACCTGCTGGACGGCGCTTTAGAGCTGGTGCCTCAAGGGGCGGTGGGCGAGTTGTGCGTCGCCGGCACCGGTGTCGGTCGTGGCTATGTCAGCGATCCGCTGCGCACCGCCCAGGTGTTTGTACCCAACCCCTTTGGCGCGCCTGGTGAGCGCCTCTACCGTACCGGTGACCTGGCACGGCGTCGCAGCGATGGGGTGTTGGAGTATGTCGGGCGTATCGACCACCAGGTGAAGATTCGCGGCTACCGCATCGAACTGGGTGAAATCGAAGCGCGCCTGCATGAACAACCGCAGGTGCGCGACGCGGCGGTGGGTGTGCAAGAGGGAGCCAATGGCAAACATCTGGTCGGCTACCTGGTGGCCGCCGACGCCACGCTGGAACCGAGTGAACAGCTGGAGCGCGTCAAGCAACGCCTGCGTACCGAACTGCCGGAATACATGGTGCCACTGCATTGGCTATGGCTTGAGCGCCTGCCCCTGAATGCCAACGGCAAGCTCGACCGCAAGGCCCTGCCGGCCCTGGAGATCGGCCAGTTGCACAATCAGGACTATGTGGCGCCGCGCACTGAGCTGGAAACCACGTTGGCGGGTATCTGGGCCGAGGTGCTGAAGGTCGAACGGGTCGGGGTGCAGGACAACTTCTTCGAACTGGGCGGGCATTCGCTGCTGGCCACGCAGATTGCCTCGCGGGTGCAGAAGACACTGCAACGCGATGTGCCGTTGCGGGCGATGTTCGAGTGCAGCACCGTGGCGGAGTTGGCCGAGTATATCGAGGGGGTGGCAGGCAATGAGATCAGTGCCGAGAAGGTGGATCGGTTGAGCGATTTGATGGCGGAGTTGGAGGGGCTTTAATCTTCGTTGTCTGTCAGGGCCTCATCGCAGCATAGGTATTTACATAACTCTGTAAGCTCAACGGTAACCACGATGCGACGCGAGCCGCTCTTGATCTTGATCTGCTTTTGATCTTAGGCGCCCCGTTAAACCACGCTGGCGGATTACGGGCACACCGAGCCTAAGCGAGGTGCCGAGTGGT
>NZ_WJZM01000042.1:0-51473 GCF_021609545.1 Pseudomonas sp. PA-1-6B | reverse complement strand
GTCGCGATATCCAGGATATCTACGATTACCGACCGCGTGAGCAGGGCGAAGTGGCGCTCAAGGTCGACGGCTTGCTCGGTCCTGGCCTGCGTGAACCGATCAGTTTCCAGGTGCGCAAGGGCGAGATCCTGGGCCTGTTCGGGCTAGTGGGCGCGGGGCGTACCGAGCTGTTTCGCCTGCTCAGTGGGTTAGAGCGCGCCAGTGCCGGCAGCCTGGAACTGTGCGGGCAAGCGCTGCAACTGCGCTCACCCCGCGACGCCATCGCCGCCGGGGTATTGCTGTGTCCGGAAGACCGCAAAAAGGAAGGCATCATTCCGCTGTCCAGCGTGGCGGAAAATATCAACATCAGCGCCCGTAGTGCCCATGCCTCGTTCGGCTGGTTGCTGCGCGACGGCTGGGAGAGGGGCAACGCCGAGCGGCAGATCCAGGCCATGAAGGTCAAGACGCCGAGTGCCGAGCAGAAAATCCTGTACCTGTCCGGCGGCAACCAACAGAAAGCCATCCTTGGCCGCTGGTTGTCGATGCCGATGAAGGTCCTGCTGTTGGACGAACCCACCCGGGGTATCGACATCGGCGCCAAGTCGGAGATCTACCAGATCATCCATAACCTGGCGGCCAGTGGCATTGCGGTGATCGTGGTGTCCAGCGACCTGATGGAAGTGATGGGCATCTCCGACCGCATCCTGGTGCTGTGCGAAGGCGCCCTGCGCGGCGAACAACTGCGCGAGCACGCGACTGAATCCAACCTGCTGCAACTGGCCTTGCCACGCGGCCTGGCGAACTGAGAGACGACCATGACTATCCAAAACAACGCGCTGCCCTCGGCACGCAAACCCCTCGATATGCGCGCATTGCTCGATAACTGGGCGATGCTCTTGGCGGCGGTGGGCATCTTCGTACTGTGCGCGCTGCTGATCGATAACTTCCTCTCGCCACTGAACATGCGCGGTCTGGGCCTGGCTATTTCCACTGTGGGCATCGCCGCGTGCACCATGCTGTTCTGCCTGGCCTCGGGGCACTTCGACTTGTCGGTAGGCTCGGTGATCGCCTGCGCCGGCGTGGTTGCGGCGATTGTGATGCGCGATACAGACAGCGTGATGCTGGGCATTGGCGCAGCGCTGCTGATGGGCCTGATGGTGGGGCTGATCAATGGCATCGTGATCGCCAAACTGCGGGTCAACGCCTTGATCACTACGCTGGCGACCATGCAGATCGTGCGCGGCCTGGCTTACATCTTTGCCGACGGCAAGGCGGTAGGCGTGTCCCAGGAGCAATTCTTCGTGTTCGGCAACGGCCAATTGTTGGGTGTGCCGGTGCCGATCCTGATCACCCTTGTTTGCTTCCTGTTCTTCGGCTGGCTGCTCAACTACACCACCTATGGGCGCAACACCATGGCCATCGGCGGTAACCCGGAGGCGGCTCTGCTGGCGGGCGTGAACGTTGACCGCACCAAGATCCTGATCTTTGCCGTGCACGGCCTGATTGGCGCGCTGGCGGGAGTGATCCTGGCTTCACGCATGACCTCCGGCCAGCCGATGATCGGCCAGGGCTTCGAGCTCACGGTGATCTCGGCCTGCGTGCTGGGTGGGGTGTCGCTGAGCGGCGGCATCGGCATGATCCGCCATGTGATTGCCGGGGTGTTGATTCTGGCGATCATCGAGAATGCGATGAACCTGAAGAACATCGATACCTTCTACCAGTATGTGATCCGTGGTTCGATCCTGCTGTTGGCCGTGGTCATCGACCGCATGAAACAACGCTGAGCCCAGGCGCTGTGAAAAACCAATGTGGGAGCTGGCTTGCCTGCGATAGCGTTGGTTCAGGCAATAATTGTGTAGCCTGTGCCACCGCTATCGCAGGCAAGCCAGCTCCCACAATTTAATCAGCGGTGAACTTGAAAAGAGTGTGTTGGGTGTAAGTCTGCCCAGGATTCAAGCGGGTCGAGGCAAAGCTCGGTTGGTTAGGCGCATCGGGAAAGTGCTGAGTCTCCAAAGTAAACCCACTCCAATGCTGATAGGTCTTGCCGCCTTTGCCCTTCACCGAACCGTCGAGGAAGTTGCTGGTATAAAACTGTACGCCGGGCTCTGTGGTGTAGAGCTGCAAACGCCGTCCTGATTCAGGATCATGCACCTCGGCGGCCAACTGCTTGACGTCCCCTTTGGTATCCAGCGCCCAGTTGAAGTCGAAGCCACCTTGCTTGGGCTCGGCGAATTTGAGCTGCGGATGGTCGTCCTTGATGTGCTGGCCGATGGCGGTCGGTTTCAGGAAATCCATTGGCGTGCCCTTGACCGGCGCCAGTTCGCCGGTGGGAATCAAGGTGGCATTCACCGGTGTGTAGTGGCTGGCGTGCAAGGTGGCGACCTGCTTGAGAATGTCGCCGTTGCCCGCGCCGGCCAGGTTGAAGTAGCTGTGGTTGGTGAGGTTGAGCACCGTGGGCTTGTCGGTGGTGGCGGTGTAGTCGATGTGCAGTTCGTTGTTGTCGTTGAGGCGGTAGGTGACCTCGGTCTTCAAGTTGCCCGGAAAGCCCATTTCCCCGTCCTTGGACAGGTAGGTGAGGGTGACTCCCACCGAGTCTTTGTCCTTGACCGATTTGGCTTGCCACACCTGCTTGTCGAAGCCCTGGGCGCCGCCATGCAATGAGTTGGGGCCGTCGTTGAGCGGCACCTGGTAGCGTTTGCCGTCGAGTTCGAAGGCGCCGCCGGCCAGGCGATTGCCGAAGCGGCCGATGGTGGCGCCGAAAAACGCGGTACCGCCTTGATAGCCTTGCACGTCGTCGAAGCCCAGTACCACGTCGTCGAGCTTGCCGTGCTTGTCCGGCACCTTGAGCGACTGCAGCACACCGCCGTAAGTGATCACCGTGGCTTGCATGCCGTGGCTGTTGCGCAACACGTACTGTTCGACGGCGGTGCCATCGTTGGTTTTACCGAAGGGTTTGTGTTCGCTGCTAAGGCCGGCTGCGTGCGCGCCGCCGCTGGCGATCAGCATAGACAGCGCGAGGCCGGACAGCAGGTATCGAGGGTGCTTCATGGTCGAACTTCCTTTTGTTGTTTTGCTGGAATAGTTCTACTAATTTGAGATATTTTGTCGATATGACAGCAGATTTATAGCCTTTAACGCCGTTCTTGCAAAATAAAATAAGACTAATTAAGCGGAGCACTGATTGTTATGACTACCCAGCAAGCGATTTATCCCGACCTCAAGGACAAAACCGTGCTGGTTTCCGGCGGGGCTTCGGGGATTGGCGAGTTCATGGTGCGGGCCTTCGCCGCGCAGGGTGCCAAGGTGGCGTTCGTGGACCGTGCACAGAGCCAGGGTGAACGCCTGGCGGCGCTGCTGAACTCCAAAGGCCAGAGTGTCGAGTTCGAGTGCTGCGATATCACCGACGAGATCGGCTACCGCGCGGCGATCGGGCGCTTCGAGCATTCCCTGGGACCGATCACGGTACTGGTCAACAATGCAGCGAACGATGTGCGCCACAGCCTGGAAGAAATCGACTCGCACATGTTCGACCAGCTCATTGCGGTCAACCTCAAGCACGCCTTCTTTGCCGCCAAGGCGGTGGTGCCCATGATGAAAGAGGCCGGTGGCGGCTCGATCATCAACCTGGGCTCGGTGGGCTGGATGATGGCCTCGGCCGGCTACCCCGTATACGCCGCCAGCAAGGCTGCCGCCCACGGCATGACCCGGGCCCTGGCGCGGGAACTGGGGCCCAACCGTATTCGCGTCAACACCTTGGTACCGGGTTGGGTGATGACCGAAAAACAACTGGCCATGTGGGTCGACGACGCCGCCAGGGAACTCATCGCCCGCAGCCAGTGCCTGCCCGGCAGCGTGATGCCGGAACACATCGCCAACATGGCGCTGTTTTTGGCCTCGGATGCCTCGGCGATGTGCTCGGCGCAGAACTTTATCGTCGACGGCGGGTGGGTGTAGCGACGCGAACAGGGCTCTTGGTAACCGGGCTTGCTGAGGAACGCCACGAAGCGCGGGGCATGGTGCCGTCTTGCGGGCGAAAGTGGTCGGTGAGGAGGTCGTCGAGTCGGTCGTTCATGCCGAATCTTCCATGCTGATAGGTGTGACGAGTTATCAAACTTTGGTTTAGTCTGGAGCGCTTAGTTGATCGCAAGCGCCTCTGGAGCATTGATTATGACCGAGTACGTACCTGCCAAAGTCTGGACCTGGGACGCCGAAAGCGGCGGCACCTTCGCCAGCATCAACCGGCCCATCGCCGGCGCCACTCACGAAAAGCCGCTGCCGGTGGGCAAGCATCCGCTGCAACTGTATTCGCTGGCCACGCCCAATGGGCAGAAAGTCACGATACTGCTTGAAGAACTGCTGGCGCTGGGGCACAGCGGCGCGGAATACGACGCCTGGCTGATCAAGATCGGCGACGGCGACCAGTTCGGCAGTGGCTTTGTGGCGGTGAACCCGAACTCGAAGATTCCTGCGCTGATGGACCACAGCGGCGCCACACCTATTCGCGTGTTCGAATCAGGCGCGATTTTGCAGTACCTGGCCGAGAAGTTCGGTGCGTTCCTGCCTACGGAGCCCGCTGCTCGGGCTGAATGCCTGTCGTGGCTGTTCTGGCAGATGGGTAGCGCGCCTTATCTGGGCGGTGGCTTCGGGCATTTTTATGCCTATGCGCCGAGCAAGATGGAATACCCGATCAACCGCTTCGCCATGGAGACCAAGCGCCAACTGGATGTGCTGGATAAGCGCCTGGCGGTCAGCCAATACATCGCCGGGGATGAATACACCATTGCCGATATCGCCATATGGCCTTGGTACGGTGGGTTGGTCAAAGGCCGTTTGTATGGTGCGGCAGAGTTTTTGTCGGTACATGAATACAAGCATGTGATGCGCTGGGCGGATGCGATTGATGCGCGGCCGGCGGTGCAGCGTGGGCGGCGGGTGAACCGGGTGTCGGGGGATGATCAGTTGCCCGAGCGCCATGATGCAAGTGACCTGGATTGATACGATAACCACGTGGCGAGGGAGCTTGCTCCCGCTGGGGCGCGAAGCGGCCCCCGCTCTTTGTTTAAAAAGGCTGGGACTGCTACGCAGTCCAGCGGGAGCAAGCTCCCTCGCCACAGTTACCGCTTCTGCCTTCGATAGTATCCAGCTGATTGTTCGAGTTATTTGTAGCGCTGCTCAAACACCCCCACCTGCTCAGGCGTGATCAGCTCGAAAGGCACCCACACCTGTGCGTCAACCCGCTCGCCCTTGATCATCCGCACCGCCGCTTGCACGGCCTGGGCAGCCTGGGCCTTGGGGTCCTGGAACACTGAGCCCGCCAGCAGCCCGCGCTTGATCGCTGCCAGGCCATCGGGCAAGCCGTCGATGCCGACAATCGCAATCTCGCCCTTGGCCTTGCCCGCTTGCTGCAAGGCCATGGCCGCGCCAATCGCCATTTCATCGTTGTTGGCGACAATGGCATTGAACGGGGTGCCGGCCAGCAACCAGTTGCTGGTCAGGTCCATCCCCTTGCTGCGCTGCCATTCGGCGCTTTGTTGCTCGACGATCTTGATGCCCGGAAAGTCCTTGAGCACCTGTTTGACCCCCTCGGTGCGGGCATGGGTGGCGTTCTGCGCAAGGTCGCCCATGATGATCGCCACGTTGCCCTTGCCACCGAGTTGTTGGGCGAGGTAACGCATCTGCAATTGCCCCGCTTCGATGTCGTTGGAGGCCACGGTGACCACGCCCTCAGGCAGCGTACGCTCATCCGGGTGGCGGTTGACGTACACCAGCGGCGTCTTCGCCGCCACGGCTGCGCGGGTGATGTTGGCGGTGGCGGCGGTGTCTACCGGCAGCACGATCACCGCATCGACCTTCTGGTTGAGAAAGCCTTCGACCTGATTGAGCTGGCGCACTACATCGCCCTGGGCGTCTTCGAATTGGATCTGCACGTCCTGGTGTTTCGCTGCCGCCTCCAGGCCGGTGCGCACATAGGTCATGAAGTTATCGTCCACCCGGGCAATGCTCACGCCGATGCGATAGGCGGCGAAGGACCACTGGCTGAACATCAACAACAGCGCGGCCACTAGTAATGAATAACGGTGCATGAGGCTGTTCCTTTTATTGTTATAGGGTGAATGCCTGGCGGAAACGCTCCAGGGCCGACTCGCTCTCGCCGCTGGCCCAGCCTTCCAGGCCGACCACACCGGTGTAACCCCTGGCGTGCAAGGCCCTGGCAATGGCCGGGTAGTGGATTTCGCCCGTGCCGGGCTCCTTGCGTCCAGGCACATCAGCGACTTGGATTTCGCCGATGGCGCTGCCAGCGCGCTGGATCAATTCGATCAGGTTCCCTTCGCCAATCTGCGCGTGGTACAGGTCCAGGTTCATCTTCAAATGCGGGCTGCCGACGGCTTCGATCAGGGCCAGGGTGTCGTCAGCACGCGCAAACGGTGTCCCCGGGTGGTCGACGGCGGTGTTGAGGTTTTCCAACAGGAACACACGCCCGGCGTCTTCCCCCAGGCGCGCGATTTTTTCCAGGCTCTTGCAAGCACTCAGCCACATGCGCCCGGTGGTTTGGCTGACGGGCTGCACGGGCAGGCCGCTTTCACCCAGGCCCGTGCCATGCAGGTTGAGGCTGGGGCAATTGAGGCGCTCGGCAATGCCCAGGGACTCACGGGCGCTGTCGAGCAATTGGCGGATGCCGTCGGGGTCGGTGAGGGTGCCGCTGAGGTAGCCGGTCATCGAGGTGAAGTCCGCGCCGGTCGCCGCCAAGGCGTTGATGTCCTTGTCGGCCCAACTCCAGATTTCGGCGCTGAAGCCCAAGGCATGAATACGTTTGACCCGTTCGATGAAGGGCAGGTCGAGGAACACCATTTCGGCACTGACGGCCAATTTGAACGGCATCATTAGCGGGCTCCTCGAACGGCCACGGCCTTGCCGGTTTGATGCGACTCAATGCAGGCACGGGCAATTGCCAGGGCTGCGCGCGCATCTTCACCGCTGGCCAGGGGCTTGGCGCCGCTGCGCAGGCAGTCGACAAAGTGGTTGAGCTCGGCAATGTAGGCGTCGCGCAGCAGGTCGGTGTCCATCCGCTGGGTGTCTGCCTGGATGCCCTCGGCCAGGTAGCGCACCAGGTCGCAGTCGTTAAGGCTGCCCATGCTCAGCATGCCCTTGCTGCCGAACACTTCGCCGCGCACGTCGTAGCCATACACGGCCTGGAAGCTGGCTTCGGCGGTGGCAATGGCGCCGTTGTCAAAGCGCAGGGTGACCACGGCGGTGTCGAGCAAACCTTGGCTTTTGAATTGCGGGGCAATCAGCGCGTCGGCCATCACCTGCACCTGTACCACTTCGGCCCCAGGGTTGAGGTAGCGCAAGGTGTCGAAGTCGTGGATCAGGGTTTCGAGGAAGATCACCCATTGCGGTGAGTTGGCCGGGTTGTTCAGCGCCGGGTCGCGGGTCAGCGAGCGTAGCAGCTGTGGCGTGCCAATACGTCCGGCGACGACGTCGAGGTGCGCCGTGCGAAAGCTCTTGGCGAAGCGCCGATTGAAGCCGACCTGCAAGGGCACCCGTGCATCGGCAGCGGCGGCGATGGCGCGGTCGGCTTCGTCCAGGGTAATCGCCATGGGCTTTTCGCAGAAGATACCCTTGCCGGCGCGTGCGGCGTTGATCACCAGATCCGCGTGGCTACGGGCAGGGGCGGCGATGAGCACGCCGTCGATGTCCGGGTCGTCCAGCAGCTGTTGCGGGTCGGTGTAGGCCTTGTCCACCCCCAGTTCTGCTGCCAGGCGAGCGGCCTGGCCTGGGACGGGATCGGCGATGGCGGTGAGGCAGGCACCGGGGATATGGCGTGCAGCGGTAAGGCCATGGAAGCTGCCCATGCGGCCGGCACCGATCAAGCCCAGGCGGATGTTCTGTGTACTCATGAAGCGACCCCTTTTGTTGTTATGGGCCCCCAGGACAGTCCTGGGTGACACAGGGGCAGGAGCAAGGCCTATGCCAATTTATAACTAACTGATTTATATAGGGTTATTATTTTAATTAAACAAAAAGTGTTCATGTTCATGACATGTCTATAATGACATGTCGAAAATATGAACATGGATAACTGCAATGACCCAGGCGTTCAGTGTGCAAGATCTCGAATACCTCACGAACCTGGGGCCTGCCGCGCTGAACGACGGGCCCATTGCCGCGTTGGAACAGGCGTGGCGACAGTGCCTGGCTGGCCAAGTCGTGCGTCCCGACGGCGTACGCCAGGTCATCTGGGATTCCTGGCGACGCAGTGTCGAGGCGGGTATCGAGCCCGGTAACAGCGACTATCGCTTTGTCGCGCCGCAAGCGCTGGCGGCGACCCTGGCCCACCATCGCGCCATGATCGCCGCTGCCGCGCAGGTCATGCATGGATTGCTGGCTTACAACCCGCGGGGGCATATCAACCTCACGGATGCCGAGGGCACGACTCTGTATTTTTGCGGGCTGGACATCACCCCGGTGGGCAGTCGCTTGCTCGAATCGGTGCAAGGCACCAACTGCACCGGCCTGGCCCTGGCCGAAGATCGTCTGGTGTATGTGCTGGCTGAAGAAAATTTCGCCAGCGGCCTGCGCCAGCGCCACATGCACTGCGCCGCCGCGCCGATCAAAGATGCCCAAGGCCAGACCCTGGCCATGCTCACCCTGACCGCCGAGCCCGGCTGGTTTCATTTTCATACCCTGGGCACCGTTCAAGCGGCGGCCGAGGCGGTGTCGCGGCAGATGGCGCTGCAGGTGTTGCTGGAAGAACAACAGGCCGTACTCGAAGTGCTCAACGAAGGCTTGGTGGTGCTCGATGAGCGTGGCAGCATCAAGGCGCTCAACCGTTATGCGCGGCAATTGTTCGGGGTAGGGCGTGAGTTGATCGGCAGTCCTTTCCAGCGCCTGGGCCGCAGCGAATTGAGCGACGCGCTGGGTGAGCCTGTGCGCGACCGCGATTGCACCTTCCACTTGCACGACGGCAGCCAACTCGCCTGCCTGGTTTCGGTATGCCCACTGGAGCAGGGTGGGGTGATTGTGTCGGTGCGCGAAAACCGCCGTATCCGCGAGATTACCCGGCGCATTATCGGCACCCAGGCCCGCTATACCTTCGAGACCATCCTGGGCACCTCGCGGGCCATACAAGACGCACTGCACTTGGGGCGTATTGCCAGTCGCAGCGAGTCCACCACCTTGATCCTCGGCGAAAGCGGCACCGGCAAGGAACTGTTTGCCCAGGCCATTCATAACGGCAGCGAGCGTTGCAACGGCCCGTTTGTGGCGGTCAACTGCGGCGCGATCCCACGGGACCTGGTGCAGAGCGAACTGTTCGGCCACGTCGAAGGCGCGTTCACCGGCTCGGCGCGGGGTGGGGCGGCAGGCAAGTTCGAACTGGCGGATGGCGGCACCATCTTCCTGGATGAAATCGGCGACATGTCCTTCGATGCCCAGGTCAGTCTGCTACGGGTTTTGCAGGAGGGTGAAATCACCCGCGTCGGGGCCAAGCAATCGCGGCAAGTCGACGTGCGCATCATCGCCGCCACCCATCGCAACCTGAGCCAGGCGGTGGCCGAGGGTGCGTTTCGTGAAGACCTTTACTACCGACTCAACGTGCTGAACCTGAGCGTGCCGCCGCTGCGTATGCGCCGTGACGATATCCCATTGCTGGCGCGGCATTTCCTGCAGCGCTGTGCACGCTCGCTACGTAAAGCGGTGCAAGGTTTCGCGCCGGATGCGTTGGCGTTGCTGTCAGCCCATGGCTGGCCGGGCAACGTGCGGGAATTGGAGAACGTTATCGAGCGAGCGACCAACCTGGCGATGGGCGAGCTGATTCAATCGGCTGATTTGCCGCTGGAAACCCCGCAACGCCCGACGTTGCGCGCCTACCAGCCCCAGCCCGCGCAGGATTTGAGCAGCCATGAAATGCACGCCATCGTTGCCGCGCTCACCAGCACCTGCGGCAACATTCGCCTGGCCGCACAGAAACTGGATGTGTCGCGGGGCGGTCTGTACAACAAGATGAGTCGGTTTGGCTTGAACGCCGCCGATTTCCGTGAGCGCTGAAACCTCAAGCCAAACCGATCAGTTGCACAGGTTTTCCGGGGTCACTATCTGTGGCGGTATGTGCACGCGGTGCCTCAATGGGTCAAACCCCTCATCACTCTGCAAGCGCACCAGCAATTCCACCAGCGCTACGGCCGTCTGCCGTGGTTGCGAGTCCATCACCACATCAATCAACCCGTTGCTCAATGCCTGGCGCGACAATGGCGTGGACTCTTGCAGGATGCAGCACAGCGTCGGGCGCTTGGGCAGTTGCGCCAGGGCGTTGATCACACCGTCGCCACCACCGCCCACCACGCATAACCCACGCAAATCGGTATGGCGGCTGAGCAGGTCGAGGGTGGCTTCTTCGGTGATGTCGCAGTTGTCCAGGTTGATCAGCGGCTCCAACGGTTTGAGCCCCGGCGCGTGTTCGGCCAGGTAGCTGTGCAAGCCTTCGACCCGTGCCTGATGGCCGAGGAAACGATGGCCGCCCAACAGGATGCCCACGCTGCCTTTGCGTGCGCCGCAGGTGCGCGCCAGCAGCCAGCCCATGGTGCGCCCGACCACGTGGTTGTCCTGGCCTACATAGGGTTCGGCAGCGTGTTCATGGATGTCCGAGAGCAGGGCAACCACCGGCACGCCCGCTGTGCGGATCTGCGCCAGGCAGGCGTTGATCAACGGATGGGCGAAGCTGACTACCGCGAGGGCGTCGCACTGCACGGCCAGTTGTTCGATTTGCGCGACGATGGCGGAGGGCGTGCGGTCGTTGATGTAGTCGAACTGGCAGCTCAGGTTGGCGGTGGCGTGATGCTGCGCTGCCTCGCTGATGGCGTGGGCCAACTGCGCATAGAAGGCTTGGGCGGTGCCCAGCAACAGCACGCCGAAACGGTAGGTGGGCCGACGTTCGCGAATGCGCTGGCCGATCAGCCGTGCGGCGAAATAGCCCACCGCTTCGGCAGCCTGGAACACCTGTTCGGCCGTGCCGGGGTTGACCGGCGCGCGGGCGTTCAACACGCGGTCGACGGTGGCAACGCTGAGCCCCGCATGGGCGGCAACGGTGGCGATGGTTGGGCGTTTATTGTAATGCATGGCAGGCCCCTTGAGCGTCTTGATAGAAAACTATCAAGCCCCGCTGGGCCTGGATGATAGCTTGATAGGGAATGGATTCAAGGCCTTGAGGGTGATTTAGCCGCGCTCTATCGTTGGTTTCGCAAAGCCCCTGAAACCCACGCTTGCGGAGAACAATAACAATGCCTGGACACACTGCTCACCGCGCTCGGCGCGATTACAGCCTCACCGGCCCCGAAGCGGCCCGCGCCGCCGACAAGGGCCTGGTCTCGGCCCGTTGGTACCAGTCGCCCATCCCGCGCAATCGCATGAAAGCCCTGATGCAACGCCGTGACGGCCCGGCCTTGCGCGACACCGCCCTGTGGTTCTCGGCGTTGTTGGCCACCGGTGTCGGCGGCTACTGGTTCTGGGGCACTTGGGCCTGCGTGCCATTCTTTATCGCCTACGGTGTGCTCTACGGCACGGCCTCCAACCCGCGCTGGCACGAAACCGGCCACGGCACTGCCTTCAAGACCCGCTGGATGAACGATGCGCTGTATCAGGTGGCGAGCTTCATGTGCCTCTTCGAACCCCACGTGTGGCGCTGGAGCCATGCTCGTCATCACACCGACACCATCGTCGTCGGTCGCGACCCGGAGATCGTCGAGCCGCGCCCGCCAAGCTTATGGATGATGGTCCTCAGCCTGTTCAACCTACCCCTGGCCTGGAAGACCTTCAGCGGCGTGGCCCGCCATGCGCTCGGGCGAATGAGCGCCCAGGAGCAGGACTTCATCCCCGAATCCGAGTGGCCCAAGGTGTACCGAGATGCGCGTATCTGGGTCGGCCTCTACGCCCTGATCATCGGCACCGCGCTGTACCTGCACAGCTGGTTGCCGCTGATGCTGGTGGGCCTGCCCAGCCTCTATGGCGCCTGGCTCGGTTACCTGTTTGGAATCAGCCAACACGTGGGCCTGGCCGAAGATGTGCTCGACCACCGCAGTAACTGCCGCACCATCTACATGAACCGCGTGCTGCGCTTTATCTACATGAACATGAACTACCACCTCGAACATCACATGTACCCGATGGTGCCTTACCACGCGCTCAGTCAACTGCACGAAGAGATCCGCAGCGACTGCCCGCCGCCGTATGCCAACTTGTGGCAGGCCTACCAGGAAATCATTCCGACGATCTGGCGCCAGCGCAGCGACCCCGGCTATTTCGTCCAACGCCCCACCCGTGGCGAGGGAGCTTGCTCCCGCTGGGCTGCGCAGCAGCCCCAATAACCCTTCAGACCTACACCGTACAGACGAATCTAGGGCCGCTTCGCAGCCCAGCGCGAGCAAGCTCGCTCGCCACAGAGTAAGAGCCAGTCATTGGAGATAAATGTATGAACGATCAATGGATCGACGTCTGCGCCGTGGGCGAAATAGAAGCAGAAGACGTGCTGCGCTTCGACCACGGCGCGCAGACCTATGCGGTGTTCCGTTCAGCCGATAACGAATTCTTCGCCACCGCCGGCCTGTGCACCCACGAGAAAATCCACCTGGCCGACGGCCTGGTGATGGACCATGTGATCGAGTGCCCCAAGCACAACGGGCGCTTTGATTACCGCTCCGGCAAGGCCTTGGGCGCGCCGGTGTGCGTCAACCTCAAGACCTACCCCGTGCGGGTGGATGCGGGGCGGGTGCTGCTCGCCGTCACGGCCAAAGGATGAACGCCCCCCTGATCATCGTCGGCGCCGGCCATGCCGGTGGCCGTGCGGCACTGACTCTGCGTGAAGAAGGCTACAGCGGGCGCCTGATCCTGATCGGCGATGAAGCGCATCTGCCCTACGAACGGCCACCGTTGTCCAAGGGCTTGCTGCAAGGTTCGAGCGACCTGGCGCAATGCAGCCTGTGCGACAGCCAGCAGTTGGCGGTGCTCGGGGTCGAGCATATCGCTGCCAACCCGGTCAGCCGCCTGGAGCCCCAGCACCACCGGCTGCAACTGGCCGACGGCCAATGGTTGAGCTATGCCGGCCTGCTGTTGGCCACCGGAGGCCGGGCGCGACGCTTGCCCCAGGAGCAGGCCAACGTGTTTTACCTGCGCACCCATGATGACGCGTTGGTCTTGCGCAATGAATTAAAGCCAGGCGCCAGGCTGGTGGTGGTCGGCGGTGGTTTTATCGGCTTGGAGGTGGCGGCGACAGCGCGGGGGCTGGGCTGCGAGGTGACGCTACTGGAAGCCGGGCCACGACTGGCAGGGCGGGTTTTGCCGCCGGTGATCAGTGACGCGTTGCTGGCATTACACCGTGAGCAGGGTGTGGACGTGCGTTTGAACGTCGCGCTGGAGTGCATCCACGCCGACGCCGTGCAACTGGTCGACGGGCAACGGCTGCCCTGCGACCTGGTGGTGGTCGGCATTGGCATGCAGCCTAACATCGAGTTGGCCGCGGCGGCAGGCTTGGAAGTCGGGCAGGGCATTCGTGTCGACGCGCAGTTGCGCACCAGTGCGGCGGATATCTACGCGGCGGGGGATGTGTGCGAGTTTCGCCTGGCGGGCCTTTATCAGCGCCAGGAAACCTGGCGCAACGCCGAAGCCCAGGGCCGTCTCGCGGCGTTGAACCTGCTGGGGCGGGAGTTGGCGTTCGAGACGATCCCGGGTTTCTGGTCCGATCAATACGCATGGGGCTTGCACACCGTCGGGGTGATGACTGCGCTGATGGTTCGCCGGGAATTGCCCGACGGTGGCCTGCTGCTGTTCTACCTTGACGACCGTCACCGTTTGCAGGGTGCCTGCGGTTGGGCCTTGGGTAACCGCGCAGCCAAGGACATCAAGCTGTGCGAGCACTTGATTACTGCCCGAATCCCGCTCAACCCGGCCAGCCTGGCCGACCCCGAGGTATCCCTGAAGCTGTTATTGCGAGGCTGACCATGCGCCAGTTGTTAGTATTCCAATCGATGTGGGCCATGCAAACCGAGCCCGGCAGCCTCGAAGCGCAACTGGACCGCATCGCCGCCGCCGGTTATGACGGCATCACCGACCATTACTGGGCACCTGCATCGGTGCAGCGCCTGCACGCGGCGGCCACGGCCAGGGGCTTGCAGATTGAAGGTCAACTGTTCCCGCAATCGGTGGATGATCTGGCCAGGGCATTGGAGGTGATCAGCCGTTACGGCTGTCACCACCTCACCTTGCAAGCCGACGTGCGCCCGCGTACCCAGGCCGAGGCGGCCAGGCTGATCGACGGCTGGCAACGCCTGGCCGAACAGGTGGACTTCCCGATCCTGCTGGAAACCCACCGTTACCGGCTCACCAACGACCTATTGTTCACCCTCGACCTGCTGGCACAGATGCCCGATCTGAAACTGCTCGCAGACCTGTCCCACTACGTGGTTGGCCGCGAGTTGCCCGAGCCCGGCAGTGTGGAAGACGACGAACAGATACGCACCATCCTGCGTCACAGCTGGGGCTTTCATGGCCGCATCGCCAGCAGCGAACAGGTGCAGGTTGGTCTGGATTTTCCCCAGCACCAACCGTGGGTCGAGCGATTTACCGGCTGGTGGCGCTATGGGATCGAACACTGGCTGGGCCGCGCTGACCCCCCGCAGAGCTTGTCCTTCACTTGCGAGTTGGGCCCGCCACCCTATGCGATTAGCGACGCACAGGGGCGCGAACTCACCGATCGCTGGGCCGAAGCCCTCAAGCTCAAAGCCCTGATTCGTCAGGTGTGGGCCAGTTGCCATCGATGATCTGCTAATCTGCGCGGGTTCATCGCCCTCAGCCTGTGGAATGCCCATGAAAACCTGCCCCGTCCGTCCCCCGCTCGAACCACAATCGGTGTGCCACCCGATCACCAGCAGCGCGATCTTCATGGTCGCCACCCTGGCGCCCGATGCGGTTGAAAACGTGCGGGCCTGGTGCGCCGACATCGCAGGCCTGGTGCGCTCGGTAGGCAAGCGCGTGCCCTCGGGCAACCTGACTTGCGTTTGCGGGTTTGGCTCGGATGCCTGGGACCGCCTGTTCGGCGCGCCGCGCCCGGCGGCCTTGCATCCGTTTCGCGAGTTCGGTGTGCAAGGGCGCAAGGCGGTGTCGACCCCCGGCGACATCCTGCTGCACATCCGTGCCGAGCAGATGGACCTGTGTTTCGAGCTGGCGACCCAACTGATGGCGGCCCTGGGTGATAGCGTGAAGGTGGTCGACGAGGTCCAGGGCTTTCGCTACTTCGATATGCGCAGCATCATCGGTTTCGTCGACGGCACCGAGAACCCGGTGGGGCGCAAGGCCGAGGCCTTCACCCTGGTGGGCGATGAAGACCCTGAGTTCGAAGGCGGCAGCTATGTGCTGGTGCAGAAATACCTGCACAACATGACCGCGTGGAATGGCTTGACGGTGGAGGCTCAAGAGAAGGTGATCGGGCGCACCAAATTATCGGACATCGAACTGGACGAAGACGCCAAGCCGAGCAACTCCCACAGCGCCCTGACAGTGATCACTGACCAGGACGGTGAAGAAGTGAAGATCCTGCGCGACAACATGCCCTTCGGCCGCCCAGGCGCGGGCGAATTCGGCACTTATTTCATCGGCTACGCACGCTCGCCTCAGCCTCTGGAACAGATGCTGGAAAACATGTTCGTCGGCCGCCCGGCCGGCAATTACGACCGCTTGCTCGACTTCAGCACGGCCGTGACCGGCGGCCTGTTCTTCGTGCCCTCGGCCGACTTGCTCGAAGCGCTGGCCGACCGCGAACCGGCGGCTTAACTCAACAATCCGGTGCTGACCGCCACAATCAGGAAGATCCCCAGCAGCGCACGGTAGATCACGAACGGCCAGGTGGAGAAACGCTCCAGAAATTTCATCAGGCCCCAGATGGCAAAAAACGCCGAGACGCTGGCCACCACCAGGCCAAAGATTAAGTGCGGCCAGGCGTGGGCGGGCAGGTCGGCGCGCAGCAGCACCCACAACTCTTTCAAGCCGGCCAGGGCGATGGCCGGCAAGCCCAACAGGAAGGAAAACCGCGCCGCTTCTTCGCGTTTGAAGTTCAGGAACAGCGCCGCGGTCAACGTGGAGCCCGAACGCGATACGCCGGGAATCAACGCGCCGATCTGCGCGACCCCCACGATCAGCGCATCGCGCAAGCGCATCTGGCTTACGTCGCGGGTATGGCGGGCGCGCACTTCCGCCAGGGCCAGCAATACCGCCATTACCACGCAGGAAATGCCGATCACCACCAGCCCGCGCAAGGGTGAGTTGCACGCATTCAAGGTCGACGACAACGCCAGCCCGGCAATGCCAATCGGTACGGTTGCCAGCACAATCGCCACGGCGAGCTTGAACCAGCGGTCGTTGTAGTCGCCCCGGCGCACCGCACTGATGCTGCCGGTGGTGACCTGACGCACATCGCGCCAGAAATAGCTGACTACCGCCGCCAGCGCCGCCAATTGCATGGCCGCGGAAAACGCCGAGCCGGGGTCTTGCCAGCCGAGCAGGGCGGGCACCACGCGCATGTGGGCGGTGGACGACACCGGCAGCAATTCAGTAATGCCCTGGATCACCCCAAGGATGAAGATTTGCAGGTAATCCAGGGAGGCAAAGCCCACATCCAGGCCGGCGGTACAGACGTTGGTCAAAATACGTGTCCTTGAGCAATAGGGGGAAACCGGCGAAGTTTATTCTAAATGTTTCAGAATTTCGGCCAGGGCAACCGCTATTTGCAATCGGTTCAGCTAATAGAAAGGATTCGCCAAGCCATTGGCGTGGGCAGCACTTTTGTGAACAATGGCGCCCTGCGTTTTTCCACCGAGAGCCCCATGCCCGAAACCACCGTCGAATTGATCCAGACCGGCCCCGAAGAAGCTGAACTGATCCGTAATCTTTACCAGTACTACGCCTATGAGTCTTCGGATTGGGAACAAGAAGATGTCGAGACCGATGGGCGTTACTACATCCATGACGAACACCTGGCCCGCTACTGGAGCGACCCGCAATGGAGCGCCAACCTGTTGCTGGTAGACGGCTATATCGCCGGTTTCCTGTTGATCGAAAGCAGCGAACTGCCGGGCATCGACGCGTTGGAACTGGCTGACCTGTTCATCCTCAAGCGCTACCGCCGCAAAGGCATCGGCCGCGCCATCGCCAGCCAGGTGCTGTGCAGCGGCGCGGCCAATTGGTTGGTGCGTTTCTATGATCAGGACGAGGTGTCCCAGGCGTTCTGGCGCACCGTACTGGATAACTTGCCGCGTCCGGTGCAGAGCATTGAGCTGGACGATGAGCCGCAGTTGGTGAGCTACCTGATTACCCGGGCTTCGTTGCATTGAGGGGTTGGGGCTTTCTCTCGATGAGCATAGATATCTGAACAAGGCTGTGGCGATCAACCCCGTAACCACGATGCGAAGCGAGCCGCTCTTGATCTGCTTTTGATCTTGATCTTAAGCGCCCCGTCAAACCACGCTGGCCGGAATTCGACAGGGATTTGGGGGGTAAACCGGCAGGGATGCCGGTTTAGCCGCCCCGCGCCATGGATGGCGCGTGGCGGCGGCCCCCCAAATCACTGGCGGATTACGGGCACACCGAGCCTAAGCGAGGTGCCGAGTGGTGGGGCAAGAGCGTTTTGCTTACTTTTGCGCTTTTCAAAAGTGAGCCGCCGTCAGGGCGGAACCCTAAGTGGCCGTTACCGCAGCAATGGATATGTACACAATCCAACTGTGTCGACTGCCAGGCCGCCTTCGCGAGCAAGCCCGCTCCCACAGTGTGATCGCGGGGTGTCAGGTAGGTAAGTGTCGGCTGGTAGGCCGCCATCGCAGGCAAGCCAGCTCCCACATTTGGATCATGGCACTTCAGGTAGATAGGAGTCGGCTGTCAGGCCGTCACGGGCCTAGCCCGGGTTGAACAGTACCTGCTGCATCGCCTGGGGCGGCTGCCCGAAGGCCCTGAGGAACGCCTGGCGCATGCGCTCGCGATCACCAAACCCGGTTTCGCGTGCCACCACTTCCACCGGGTGGCGGCTGGTTTCCATCATTGCCCGCGCAGCCTCCACGCGCAGGGCTTCGATGGCCTTGGCCGGGGTCTGCCCGGTTTCTTCGCGAAACACCCGGCTGAACTGGCGTGGGCTGAGCCGGGCGACGTCGGCCAGGGCGTCCACCGACAAATCATGGGTGAGGTTTTCACGGGCATAGGCCAGGGCCAGCTGCACGCGGTCGGACTTGGGGTCCAGTTCCAGCAAGGCCGACAGTTGCGACTGCTCGCTGCCACGGCGCTGGGCAATCACCAGTTTGCGTGCGATGCGACGGGCCAGGTCGCTGCCCAGGTCGTCCTCCACCATCGCCAGCGCCAGGTCGACCCCGGCGCTCATGCCCGCACCGGTCCACACCTGGCCGTCGACAATGAACAACTTGTCCTCTTCCAGGCGGATATCCGGGTAACGCTTGCGAAACGCGGGGGCGTGGATCCAGTGGGTGGTGGTGCGCTTGCCAGCCAGCAGCCCAGCCTCGGCCAGCACAAAGATGCCCATGCATAACGACGCCACCCGGCGCGACTGCGCGGACGCGGCCTTGACCAGTTCCAGCAGGTTGGCTTCCGGCAGGCGAAACTCCAGGTAGCCGCTGACAATCAAGGTGTCATAGCCCTCTGGGCGCAGCGCGCTGGTGTTCACCGAAAAGCCCTGGGAGGTCATCACGGCGCCGCCGCTTTCCGACACTAGGTGAAACTCATAGGCCGGCTCGCCGCGCAGCAGGTTGGCGCACTCGAACACCGAGCCCAGGCTGAGGCTCAACGACTGGAAATTCGGGTAAACCATCAGCGCAACGCTGTGCATTGCATCTCTCCAAGGGGCAGGGGAGAGGTGATTGTCGGCGTGTGCCCGGCAAACGGCAACCGACTTTCGTGCGTGTCCGGAATCCTTGCGGATATGACATTGTGAGCCAATGCCGCGCTGCCTAACATGAGCCCAACGCACTAGACGACTGGTCTAATCGCACAGGGGCAAGCATGAGCAACGCAAGCAGCAGTGCGCGGCAAGCGATTCTTGAACGGGCGCAATCCATTGTCGGGGCCAAGGGGTTTTCGGCGGTGGGCTTGAACGAGATCCTTCAAGCGGCGCAAGTGCCCAAGGGCTCGTTTTATCACTACTTCAACTCCAAAGATGCCTTTGGCGTGGTGTTACTCGATACCTATTTCGACCACTACGTCGAGGGCATGCAGCAGCTGTTCGATCAGCCGGGATTGACCCACCACGCCAGGCTGATGCGTTATTGGCAGGGCTGGATCGACAACCACATCGGCTGTACCGACGCCGGCAAATGCCTGGCCGTGAAGCTTGGGGCGGAGGTCTCCGATCTGTCAGAACCCATGCGGTTGGCGCTGCAACGCGGTACTTCGCGCACCATCGACTTGCTTGCCGTGGCCCTGCAACGCGGCGTCGAAGACGGCTCGCTCAGGTTCGAGCAGGCCCCCGAAAGCCTGGCCAGGCGTTTGTATGCGCTATGGTTGGGAACCAGCGTCATGGGCAAGATCACCCGTACCACCGCGCCGTTCGCCGAGGCGCTGCTGCTGACCCAACAGTTGTTGGGCAGCCCTGAAAACCCTGTTATTCACATCGATCGAGGCACTGGAAAATGAAAGTATTAATGGTACTGACCTCTCACGACCAGCTTGGCGATACCGGGCGCAAGACCGGCTTCTGGCTCGAAGAATTCGCCGCACCTTATTACGCGTTCAAGGACGCTGGCGCCGAAGTGGTGCTGGCTTCTCCGGCCGGCGGCCAGCCGCCGTTGGACCCCAAGAGCGATGAACCGGATGCGCAAACCGAGCAGACCGAGCGCTTCGGCAAAGACCCGGCTGCGCAGCAAGCCCTGGCGACCACCGTGAAGCTGGACTCGGTCAATGCCGCCGACTTCGACACCGTGTTCTACCCCGGCGGCCACGGCCCGCTGTGGGACCTGGCGGAGTCGTCGGTGTCCATCGCGCTGATCGAAGCCTTCGAGCGGGCCGGCAAGCCCATTGGCTTTGTGTGCCATGCACCGGGTGCCTTGCGTCACGTCAAGGCAGTTAACGGTGAGCCGTTGATCAAGGGCCGCCGCGTCACCGGGTTCTCCAACTCGGAAGAGGCCGCTGTGCAGTTGACCGAGGTCGTGCCGTTTCTGATTGAAGATGAATTCCGTAAATTGGGCGGCCTGTATGAGAAGGGCGCCGACTGGCAATCCTTCGTCATTGTCGACGGTTTGCTGGTGACTGGGCAAAACCCAGGCAGCTCCAGCGAAGTGGCCAAGGCCCTGCTGACACTCTGCGCTTAAGTTAATCCACTGATCTATACGGTGGCGACTCCCAGGAGTCGCCACGGTTTTCGTTCGTCCTGAATTTGGAATATCGCCGTGCCTGACTGCATCTTGAACACCCCGATCAAGCTGGGGCATCACCGCTTGAACAACCGTGTGGTACTGCCGCCGCTGACCCGCCAGCGCAGCGCCCAGCCGGGTAATATCGCCACCGACCTGATGGCCGACTACTACCGTCAGCGGGCCAGTGCCGGGTTCATGGTCAGCGAGGGTACGCAGATCGAACCCCGGGGCCAGGGCTACGCGTGGACACCGGGCATTCATACACCGGCGCAAATCGAGGGTTGGCGCAAAGTCACCGCAGCGGTGCATGCCGAGGGCGGTGTGATCTTCGCCCAGCTATGGCACGTGGGGCGGGTGTCCCATCACGCGCTGCAACCTGACGGTGGAGCCCCTGTAGGCCCGTCTGCGCTGCCGGCGTTGCAAGCCAAAGCCTTCATTGAAACCGGGCCGGGTAGGGGTGAACTGGTGCAGCCACCCGTGCCCCGTGCCTTGACCACGCTGGAAATCGAAGAGCTGGTCGGGCACTACGCCCAGGCTGCGCGCAATGCCCTGGACGCCGGGTTCGACGGCGTGGAAATTCACGCGGCCAACGGCTACCTGGTCAACCAGTTCATCTCGGCCCATTCCAACCTCCGTGAGGATGAGTACGGCGGCTCGCTGGACAATCGCCTGCGCTTGCTGCGCGAGATTGTCGAAGCGGTGTGCAAGGTGGTGGGGCCGGAACGCCTGGGCGTGCGCTTTTCGCCGCTGTTCAGTGGCACCGATCAGGACCGGGTCTACATCGGCCTGGTGGAAGAAGACCCGCACCTTACCTATATCGAAGCGATCAAAGTGCTGGAAGCGTCGGGCATCGCCTATGTGTCCATTGCCGAGGCCGACTGGGACAACGCCCCCGACCTGCCCGACACATTTCGCCAGGCCGTGCGCGCCACCTTCAGCGGCAGGATCATCTACGCCGGGCGCTACACCGCCGAGCGCGGCGCACGGCTGGTAGAGGCCGGGTTGGCGGACCTGATCGCCTTTGGACGGCCCTTCATTGCCAACCCGGACTTGCCCCAGCGGCTGTTCAATGGCTGGCCGTTGAATGCGTTGAAGGCCGAAGGCTTGTATGGCGGGACACAGGCGGGGTATGTGGATTATCCGGTGTATACCGCACACCAGTGACACGCGATGCTCAAACCAATGAAAATCAAATGTGGGAGCGGGCTTGCTCGCGAAGACGTCGGCCCAGCAAACATGTATGTTGACTGGCCCACCGCCTTCGCGGGCAAGCCCGCTCCCACAGGGATCTGCGCTTGACGGACTGGCATCCAGGCGACCCCTCTCCACATCAAAAATGCCTCACTCCACCCGCAACACAATCTTGCCGATATGGTCCCCACCTTCCATCCGCGCATGGGCCTGGGCGGCGTCGGTGTAGGCGTAGACCTGGTCGATAATCGGCAGGCAGCGCCCGGCACTGAGTACCGGCCACACATGTTCGCGCAGTTGCTCGGCAATCTCGGCCTTTTCTTCCCGCGTGCGGGCCCGCAGCAGCGAGCCGGTGATCACCGCGCGTTTGCCGAGGATGGTCAGCAGGTCGACGTCGTTGGCCTTGGCGCCACCGAGGAAACCGAGGATCACCAGGTGGCCGTCCATGCCCAGGGCCTTGAGGTTATTGTTCAGGTACGAGGCGCCCATGATGTCGAGGATCACGTTGACGCCTTTGCCATCGGTCTGTTTGGCGATGACCTCGGCAAATGCCTGTTCGCGGTAGTTGATCGGCTCGGCACCGAGCTTGGCAATCGCCGCGCATTTGTCGGTACTGCCCGCCGTGGCGAATGCCTGGATGCCGAATTCCTGGCAAAGCATCAACGCGGTGGTGCCGATGCCGCTGGTGCCGCCGTGGATCAAGGCGCGCTGGCCTTTGCGGGCACCGCCGAGACCGAACAGGTTGGCCCAGACCGTAAAGAACGTTTCCGGCACGGCAGCGGCCTGAATCCAGTCCATGCCCGCTGGGATCGGTAGCGCCTGGGTAGCCGGCACCGCGCAGTACTGCGCATAGCCGCCGCCATTGGTCAGGGCGCAGACCTTGTCGCCCACGCTGTATTCGTTCACGCCAGTGCCCAGCGCCACCACTTCACCAGCCACTTCCAACCCTGGAATCGGGCTCATGCCGGGCTTCATCGGGTATTTGCCCGCGCGCTGCAAGGCGTCTGGGCGGTTGACCCCGGCGGCGTGCACGCGAATCAGAATCTCGCCTGGCCCGGCCACCGGCACGTCGGCGCTGCGCGGCTGCAAGACCTCGGGCCCGCCAGGGGTGGTGATTTCGATCAGGGTCATTTCTTGGGGAAGCGTCATGGAAAAATTCCTGTAGCGATGAGCGTATGAGTTGGGACCGTGTGGCGGCGCAAGCAGTTCAGCACGATGAGGCCGGGTTCGCGTAGCAATGCAGTCATTGCTCTCTCCATCAACATCCCTCCCGTACGCTAGACCGTACCCTTGGCGGCAAACAATTTCTGGGCTTGCGCAAAACACTTTTCGGCGATGGCCGAGCGGGGTTCGGTTTTGCGCATCACCATGCCCAGCGGCGCGAGTACGCTGGCGTCCGGGAGGTTGATAAAGGCCAGGTTTTCGATCGGGCTTTCCAGGCCGCTGTCCAGGGGCATAATCGCGCAGCAAAAACCGTTGTGGATCGCCTGGAACAGCTGATACGTCGAATCGCTCTCGAGTATGGGTTGAGGGTCGAGGCCGCGGCTGCGAAAGCTCAGGTCAATGGACTTTCGATAGTGCATGCCATTGCTGATCATGCCTAGGGGCAGTTCGGCGGCGTCTTCCCAGCTCATTTCGGTACCTTCGAAATGGAAGTGGCGCGTGTCGTACAGCAGGCCGACGCGGGTTTCGCCCAGTTCGAAAAACTCTAGGTAATTGGCGTTTACGTGGTCCAGGTAACACACCCCCAGGTCCAGTTGGTTAGTGCCCAGCGCTTCGATGATCTTGTCCGAACTCATCGAGGTGAGGTTGAACTTGAGTTCCGGGAAGGTATGGGATAGGCCCTGAATGTAGCTGATCGGATTGAAGCCGCTGAGCGGCACCAGACCCAGACGCAAATTACCGACCAGTTGGCCGCGACAGGCTGCAGCTTCGGCGAACAACCCGTCATGGGCGGCGAGCAAGGTCCTGGCCCAGGCGAGCACGCGTTCACCGGCCTCTGTAAAGCCTTCGAAACGCTGGCCCCGGGTAACCAATTCCAGGCCCAGCTCATCCTCCAGATTACGCAAACGCATCGATAAGGTCGGCTGGGTGATGTGGCAACGCGCAGCCGCCTGGCCGAAGTGCCGGGTCTGCTCCAGCGCGATGAGGAATTTAAGCTGCTTGATATCCACTAAGGCACCTGTTGCGGAATAAATGAGGGGTAATTATTAACGCTGGTGGCCAGAACCCGCGGATTATTTTAGCGATTCTGTTTCTGCCCTTTTAATTAATGTGCCGTCGACTTTTTCGGTGCACGCTAATGATTTCCAACCAGCCATTCAGGGGTATTGAAATTGCTCAGGCGCAGGTCGTCGCTTACGCAGGTCAATGCCACCAGCTCATGCTTGAGCAGCGCGCGCAGCAGGCTGCGTTCGCCTTCATCCCAGGCCTGGTTCAACTGCGGCAACAACGCCGTTGGGATCAGGCTGAACATGGGTTGCCATTGCCCGGCCTGCTGGATCATTAGCGCGGCGCCGGTCGTGGGGCGCGCCTCGAGCATTGCTTTGATCAGTGCGGCATCAATATTCGGAGCATCACAGGCAAGCACCAGCAGCCAGGGATGGTGCGCAACGGAAACTCCGGCCAAAACACCGGCCAAGGGGCCTGGGAAATCCTTTTGTGAGTCTTCGACCAATTGATCGGCATACGCGCGATAACGCGCTGCATTGCGGTTGCAGGAAATGATCAAGTCGTCGGTGAACGGACGCACGATGGCCTGTACATGGGCAATCAGCGGCTTATCTTTCCACACCAGTAATCCTTTGTCCCGCCCGCCCATACGTGCCCCGCGCCCGCCCGCCAGCAGGAGTATCGAACAGGGGCTGGATGCAGCTTCAGGAGAGCAGCGTGCTGGCATGGCAGGAATACCGCGAATTGAGATAGGCAGACGATCTCATTCTTGCACCTGTACGTCCAATCATGACTATTGAAGGATTGATCGACTCACTCAATCACCGGTGAATGGCGTGCGGAAATATCAGTGATAGAAGCGCTCGATAATTCGGTCAACTGTAACGATTAGACAGTGGCTGTATGGGCGCTTTAGCCTCTGGTGATCGTTTCAATAATGGCTTGTAGGAGAGTGACATGAGCGTGAAGTCGGATGCATTGTTTGTTCCGCTGAATATGGCCGTGTTGACCGTCAGTGATACCCGTGAATATGCCAACGATACCTCCGGGCAACTGCTGGTCAGCCGGCTGCTGGAGGCGGGTCACCGTTTGAGCGAGCGCAACCTGCTAAAGGATGACCTGTATAAAATCCGCGCGCAGGTCGCGACCTGGATCGCCGACGAGCAGATTCAGGTGGTACTGATTACCGGGGGCACAGGCTTCACCGGGCGCGACAGTACGCCTGAAGCGGTCCACTGTTTGCTGGACAAGCAGATTGACGGTTTTGGTGAGTTGTTCCGTGCGATATCCATCCTCGATATCGGTACCTCCACGGTACAGAGTCGTGCCTTGGCCGGTTTGGCCAACGGCACGCTGGTGTGCTGCCTGCCGGGCTCGACGGGCGCTTGCCGCACGGCGTGGGAGGGTATCCTCGCCGAGCAGTTGGATGCGCGCCACAGGCCGTGCAATTTTGTGCCGCACCTCAAATCGGTGGCCTTGTGCGAGTCGCGGGGATGAGCCCGTCACAGCTCATGTCAGTGGAGGAGGCTATCGCTTCACTGTTGGCCATGGCGCAGGCGCGACGCCTGCAAGGCAGTGAGTCGATAGCATTGAGCGACGCACGGCAACGGGTGTTGGCCAATGACTTGATCGCGACCCTGGATCTGCCGCCGTGGCCGAACAGTGCCATGGACGGATACGCCTTGAACGTCGACGACTGGAAAGGCCAGCCGCTGACCGTGTCGCAACAGATTTTCGCCGGGCATTCACCTGAGGCATTGCTGCCGGGCACCTGCGCTCGAATCTTCACCGGCGCACCGGTACCCGTTGGGGCCAATTGCGTCGAGATGCAAGAGAACGCCGAGCAACTGGAGGACGGACGGGTACGTTTCAAGCAGGCGCTTGGCGCGGGCCAGAATATCCGTCCGCAAGGCCAGGAAAACCGTGCCGGGCAGGTGTTGCTCGCTGCCGGCAAGCGACTCGGGCCTTTCGCGCTGGCCATCGCGGCCGCGCAAGGCTGTACCCATGTATCGGTGGTACTCCGCCCACGGGTGGCACTGCTGTCCACGGGGGACGAACTGGCTGAGCCGGGGACGACGCTGAAGCCCGGCTGTATCTACAATAGCAATCGCATTTTGCTTAGCCATTGGCTGAGTGCATTGGGTTGTGACGTCATCGATGGCGGTATTCTTCCCGACCAGCCGCAGCACACGCGGCTCAAGCTGGAACAGTTGCAACCTGTCGCCGACTTGATCCTGACCACCGGTGGGGTGTCAGCCGGAGACGCCGACTGCCTTGGCCAGGTGCTGCGCGATAGCGGTAAGCCGTTATTCTGGAAACTCGCGATCAAACCGGGAAAGCCCTTGACCGTGGGCTATTACGGTAACGTGCCTGTCATCGGCTTGCCAGGCAATCCGGCCTCGGCGCTGGTGACGTTCGGCCTGCTGGCACGGGCTTACCTGTTGCGTATCCAGGGTGTTGATGACGTCACGCCCCTGAGCTTCCCGGTTAACGTCGGGTTTGACTGGCCGAAAGCAGGCAGCCGTCGCGAATACCTGCGGGCCAAGCTGGAGGAGGGCCGGGCGATTCTGTATCCGAACCAGAGCTCGGGCGTGCTGCTGGGAGCTTCGTGGGCGGACGGCCTGCTTGAAATCCCCGAGGGCTGCACCTTGCAGCGCGGTGACACGGCGCGGTTCATTCCTTTCTGCGACTTGTTCTGACGCGGCATGCACTGTCCTCAAATACCGCCACCGCCACTGTAGGAGCAAGCTCGCCCCTACCGGGGGGCGTCATGCAGTCCAGCGGTTTACCGCCAGTTGGTCACTTTCTCTTCCCTCTACCCAGCGTTCTCCGGACGGCGTGTGTTCACGCTTCCAGAAAGGTGCGTGAGTCTTCAGGTAGTCCATCAAAAAATTGCAGGCATCGAAGGCTTCCTGGCGATGTTCGCTGGCAACACCGACGAACACGATGGGTTCACCGACCTTCAATGCCCCCACGCGGTGGACGATGCTCGCCCGTTGCAGGGGCCAGCGTTGATGGGCTCTATCGATGATCTGCTGCAGCGAGCGTTCGGTCATTCCCGGGTAATGTTCAAGGAACAATTCGCTGACCTGATCCCCCTGATTGAGATCGCGCACATAGCCGACAAAGGTGGCTACGGCGCCGACGCCCGGCTCTTCGGCGTGCAGGCTGCGGGTCAGTTCACCCAGATCAAACAGCTCGGTCTGAACCTGAACAGGCATTGATCAACCTCCGGTCACTTGGGGGAAGAAGGCGATTTCATCGAAATCTTCTATCGGCGCGTCGGGTGTGCACAGCTCCTGGTTCAATGCGCACATGAGGCTGGTCTCACCGAGCACTTGCTGCCAGGTTTCACCTCTGGCGCACAAGTGCTGCCTGAGGTCGGCAATGGTGCGCAGCGACCCGTCCAGGGCGATTTTTTCGCCGCCGATGCCCAGCTGTTCCCGATAGCGCGCAAAGTAATTGACCAGGATCATTGCGGGTCACCCGCGACAAAGGTGCCCGACTTGCCCCCCTGTTTTTTGAGCAACTGGATTCGGTCGATGATCATCCCGCGGTCCACGGCTTTGCACATGTCATAGATCGTCAAGGCCGCTACGCTGGCGGCGGTCAGGGCTTCGAGCTCGACGCCGGTCTGGCCGTTGAGCCGGCAGGTGCTGATGATCTGCACGCTGTCGGGCTCGACAGCACGCAGTTCGAGGTGAATCGAACTGAGCATCAGCGGGTGGCAGAGCGGGATCAGTTCATGGGTTTTCTTCGCCGCCATGATCCCGGCGATACGGGCCACCGCAAACACGTCGCCCTTGGGGTGCCCGTTAGCCTGGATCAGTTGCAGCGTGGACGGCTGCATGCGCACCCAGGCCTGGGCCTGGGCCTCACGGGTGGTTGCTGATTTGTCCGTGACGTCGACCATGCTGGCCCGGCCTGCGGCGTCCAGATGGGTCAGTGTGTGGGAGCGTTCGTTCATGGGGGCCTCGGGTCAGTTCAGTACACAATCAATGGGTTGGAGCACGGGCGGCAGTTGTGTCGCGCCGTTGGCGTGCAGCACTTCGCGTTCAATCGTGCGCACGATGGCATTGGTTGGCAGGTCGTTTTCGTCGTAGCCGAAGGGGTCTTCCAGCTCATCGCCAATCGCGTCCAGGCCAAAAAACGTGTAGCTCACGATGGCGGTGAAGACCGGCGTCAGCCAACCCAGGGGTTCGGCCATGGCGAAGGGCAGCAAGATGCAGAACATGTAGCTGGTGCGGTGCAACAAGAGGGTGTACGGGAAGGGCAGCGGCGTACTTTTGATGCGCTCGCAAATCGTCTGCGTACGGGTCAGGTTGCTTAAGTGCCTGGCCATCAGTTGGTAGCGCCATTCACTGAAGCCCCCCGACTCGGCCAGCGCCGAACACTGCTGGGTCACGCGGCCGATAATGCTTTCCGGGAGATTCGGGGTGCTGGCCGACGGCAGCTTGTCGAGCCAGGGCGCTGCCGCGATGGACTCATTTTCATTGCGCAGCCTGGCGTTCAGTGCGTGGGCGAACCCGCACAGGTTGCGCAGGATCTCTTTGCGTTGGCGCGCATCCTTGATCACTTGGGTTTCGCGAATCATGACGCGCACATCCATCACCATGGCGCCGAGGGCTTTGCGCCCTTCGTACCAGCGGTCATAGCAGGCGTTGTTGCGAAAACTCATGAAGATTGAAAGTGACAAGCCCAGTAGCGTGAACGGCGTGGCGTTGACCTTGGAGAAGTACGCCGGGTGAAGCGTCTCCACCAGCACAATCACCGAGGCCAGCAGTGTCACCAGCAGGCTGCGCAGTGCGATACGCCGGGCCACGGAGCCCTTGAGCGAAGTCAATACACCGATCAGGTTGGGTTTGGCTCTGACGATCATGGGCAATGGCCTTAATGCGAAGGGATAAAACCGGATGGGTTAACCACCGGTCATGTTCATGAAGCGGACAACCTGCACGTCATCATTGAGCTCGAAGTTGTGCCGATATGGCTTGAGTTTCATCGACTCAACGATGGCACTCTCCAGGCGTTTTGGTTCACCCGGATAGCGCCGCAGCACCTCCTTGAGGTCGACCGAATGCTCGTTACCCAGGCACAGCAACAACCGGCCTTCAACCGTCAGGCGCACGCGGTTGCAGGTGCCGCAGAAGTTGTGGCTGTGGGGTGAAATAAAGCCCAGGCGAATATGCGGCGCCTCGGCCAGGCGCCAGTAACGCGAAGGCCCCTGGGTCGATTCTGCCGAGTCGATCAGGGTGTAGCGCTCGGCGATACGCTCGCGCACCTGCGCGCTGGAATAGAACGCCTCGGCACGGCTGTGTTCGCTGATGACCCCCAGGGGCATTTCTTCAATGAAGGAAATATCCAGGCCGCGGTCAATGGCGAACGCCACGAGGTCGTTGATTTCGTGGTCGTTGCGGCCCTTCATCACCACGCAGTTGAGCTTGGTGCGTTGGAAGCCCGCCGCATTCGCCGCATCGATACCGGCGATGACCTTGGCCAGGTCACCGGTGCGCGTCAGTTCACGAAAGCGCTTGGGGTCAAGGCTGTCGAGGCTGATGTTGAGGCGCTTGAGCCCGGCATCGAACAGCGGCGCGGCCAGCTTGCCCAGTTGCGAGCCGTTGGTGGTCATGCACAACTCGCGCAGGCCGGGCAGCGTCGCGATGCGCTTGCACAGCTCGACCACGCCCGTACGAATCAAGGGTTCACCGCCTGTCAGGCGGATTTTGCGCGTGCCCAGTGCGACAAAACTCTGCGCCAGTTGATACAGCTCTTCCAGCGTCAGGATTTTCTGACGTGGCAGGAATTCCATGTCTTCGGCCATGCAATACACACAGCGGAAATCGCAGCGGTCGGTCACCGACATCCTGAGGTAGTCGACCCGGCGAGAAAAACTATCCATCAAGACTTGATCGGTCATTAAAACCTCGGCAGCGACGCTGAGCGTGTAACTACGGTGTTTGGACGCTCGATGTAGGTAAGCGCGTTATTTAAAGCAAGGCTAGAGTTGTTTTAATGCCGCGTCTAATCACTATTAGCAACCGAGTGATCGACGAAATCTATGGGCTTTTGATTGGGGGTTTTATTCGACTTTTATTATTTTATCTTTTTGATTTTTAAAACAATTTATCGTAATAGAGCATGTCGATGAAGTGGTCATTATTTGTGATTAGACAGGCTGTTTATGCACGGCATAGGCTAAATGCGTAACTCGATGTTGGACCCTTAAAACCGGTCGACGTGAACCCGGTTTAGTGGGCTTTAAACCGATTTGCGTTTTGCAGTGCCTGAAAAATAATCATCAATAAGGGCTTTAGTTAGGCCCGCGCCTACGTGTGAAGTCTTGGAGAATTACCATGAGCGAAGTTGAACGTTATAAACCGTACAAGGGGGCGGCCGCAGGTTGGGGCGCGCTGATTGCGGTGACGCAAAGCTGGCTGGGCAGTGAAAACGCGTTCAAGAACATCCGCGCGATGCTCAAGACCAACCAGAATGGCGGTTTTGACTGCCCGGGTTGTGCATGGGGCGAATCGCCGGAAGGCGGCATGGTCAAGTTCTGCGAGAACGGCGCCAAGGCGGTGAACTGGGAAGCCACCGGGCGCCTGGTCAACCCGGCGTTCTTCAATAAATACACGGTGTCGTCGCTGGCGGCGCAAAGTGACTATTGGCTCGAATACCAGGGGCGTCTGACCCATCCGATGCGCTACGACGCGTCGCTGGATCGTTATGTCGAAACCAGTTGGGACGACGCCTTTGCCCTGATTGCCAAGCACCTCAACGAGCTGGAATCGCCGGACCAGGCCGAGTTCTATACCTCGGGCCGCGCCAGTAACGAAGCGGCTTATTTGTATCAGCTGTTCGTTCGCGCCTACGGCACCAATAACTTTCCCGATTGTTCGAACATGTGCCACGAAGCCAGTGGCCTGGGCATGGACGACAGCGTTGGCGTAGGCAAAGGTACAGTGACTTTCGATGACCTGGAGGAGGCCGACGCGATTTTCGTTATCGGCCAGAACCCCGGCACCAACCACCCACGCATGCTTGAGCCACTGCGCGAGGCGGTGAAGCGCGGCGCCCAGGTGATCTGTTTCAACCCACTCAAGGAGCGTGGGCTGGAACGTTTCCAACACCCGCAGCATCCGCTGGAGATGCTCATCAACGGTTCCGAACCCACCTCGTCGGCGTACTTCCGTCCGGCGCTGGGCGGCGACATGGCGGCCTTTCGAGGCATCGCCAAGTTTCTGCTGGAGTGGGAGCGTGATGCCCTGGAAAACAATGGAGAGGCGGTGTTCGACCGCGCATTCATTGCCGAACACACCTGGGGTCTCGAACAGTACCTAGCACAGGTGGACGCCACCTCGTGGGAGCATATCGTCGAGCAATCGGGCCTCAACCTGGCCGACATCGAGCTGGCGGCGCGCATGTACCGCCGCGCCAACCGGGTGATCATGTGCTGGGCGATGGGCGTGACCCAGCACGTGCACTCGGTGGTGACCGTGCAGGAAATCATCAACGTGCAACTGTTGCGCGGCAATATCGGCCGGCCAGGCGCAGGGCTGTCGCCAGTGCGCGGGCACAGTAACGTGCAGGGCGACCGCACCATGGGCATCAACGAGCTGGCGCCACCGGAGCTGATCGATGCGCTGGAAGCGCGCTTTGACTTCAAGGTACCGCGCCGCCATGGTCACAACACCGTGATGGCGATTGCCGCCATGGAACAGGGGCTCGCCAAAGTCTTCATCGGCCTGGGTGGCAACTTTGCCCAAGCGACGCCGGACACTCCGCGCACCCATGCGGCATTGCGCAAGTGCGACCTGACCGTGCACATCGCCACCAAGCTCAACCGCAGCCATCTGGTGACCGGCCGCGAAGCCTTGATCCTGCCGTGCCTGGGCCGTACCGATATCGACATTCAGGCCGAAGGCCCGCAAGGCGTGACCGTGGAAGACACCTTCAGCATGGTGCACATCTCCCACGGCCAACTGAAACCCAAGTCGCCCTTGATGCGCTCTGAACCGGCCATCATCGCCGGGATCGCCAATGCGACCCTGGGCAAGCACCCGATTGACTGGCTGTGGACGGTGGCCGACTACGGCCGCATCCGTGACTTGATCGCCGACACCATTCCCGGCTTCAAGGACTTCAACACAAAACTGCTGCACCCGGGCGGCTTCCACCTGCGCAACAACGCCGCGCACCGCATCTGGCAAACCGACAGCGGTAAAGCGCAGTTTGCCCCGAGTGAGCTGCCCGCCCACCTGGTCAGCGAAGGCGTGCGCAACCTCGACGTCAAGCCGGACCTGATCCTGCAGACCATGCGTTCCCACGACCAGTACAACACCACGTTGTACGGGCTCGATGACCGCTATCGCGGCGTTTATGGCATGCGCGACGTGGTGTTCGTCAATGAGCAGGACATTCGCAAGCTGGGTTACGAGCCTGGGCAAAAGGTCGACATGGTCTCGTTGTGGGGCGATGGGCGCGAGCGTCGGGTCAGTGGCTTTACGTTGATCGCCTACGACATTCCGCCTGGCCAGGCTGCCGCCTATTACCCGGAAACCAACCCCCTGGTGCCCCTGGAAAGCTATGGCGACCGCACCTTCACTCCCACGTCGAAGTTCATCGCTATTCGCCTTGAACCTGCGCCGGCCAGCAACCTGATTCAGTCACTCGGCGCTTGAGCCGGGCGGGGCGGCCGGCAGGTCGCCCTGGGTTTTGCTGATCACTGGACACTATGAGGGTACCGTCATGCTAAATCTCGAGGCGCTCGACCTGGCGCGAATTCAGTTCGCGTTCACGGTCTCGTTTCACATCATCTTTCCCGCCATCACCATCGGCCTTGCCAGTTTCCTGGCTGTGCTGGAAGGCCTGTGGCTGAAAACCGACAATCCGGTCTACAAGGATCTGTATCACTTCTGGTCGAAAATCTTCGCCGTCAACTTCGGCATGGGCGTGGTTTCGGGCCTGGTCATGGCGTATGAATTCGGCACTAACTGGAGCCGGTTCTCGGACTTCGCCGGGAGTATCACCGGGCCCTTGCTCACCTATGAAGTGCTGACGGCATTCTTCCTGGAAGCGGGCTTTTTGGGGGTGATGCTGTTTGGCTGGAACCGAGTTGGGCGTGGGTTGCACTTCTTTGCCACGGTAATGGTCGCCATCGGTACGTTGATCTCGACGTTCTGGATCCTGGCCTCCAACAGCTGGATGCAAACTCCCCAGGGCTTTTCCATCGTCGATGGCCGGGTGATGCCGCTGGACTGGTTCGCCATCGTCTTCAACCCGTCGTTCCCGTTCCGCCTGACGCACATGGCAATCGCTGCCTTTGTTGCCACGGCGTTCTTCGTCGGCTCATCGGCGGCCTGGCACTTGCTGCGTAAAAACGACACCCCGGCAGTGCGCAAGATGCTCTCGATGGCGTTGTGGATGGCGCTGATCGTAGCGCCGATCCAGGCGGTTGTTGGTGATGCCCATGGCCTCAACACTCTGGAGCACCAACCGGCAAAAATCGCCGCGATTGAAGGGCATTGGGAAAACGTCGGTGACGGCGCGACGCCGCTGGTGTTGTTCGGTATCCCTGACATGGAGGCCGAAAAGACCCGCTACGCGATCGAAGTCCCGTACCTGGGCAGCCTGATCCTGACCCACAGCCTGGACAAACAGATTCCGGCGCTCAAGAGCTTCCCTAAAGAGGACCGACCGAACTCGACCATCATTTTCTTCAGTTTCCGGATCATGGCCGGGCTGGGGATGTTGATGATCCTCACCGGGATACTGGGCTTGGCATTGCGCCGTAATGGCGCGCTGTATCGCAATCGCCTGTTCCTGCGCCTGGTGTTGTTCATGGGGCCGACCGGCCTGATCGCGATGCTCGCCGGTTGGATCACCACCGAAGTCGGGCGCCAGCCATGGGTGGTCTACGGGCTGATGCGCACCGCCGACGCGGCGTCCAACCATACCGTCACGCAGTTGAGCATCTCCCTGGCGTTGTTCGTGGTGATCTACTTCTCGGTGTTTGCCGTGGGAATTGGCTACATGATGAAGCTGGTACGCAAGGGGCCGCAGCCCCATCACGACCATCCGCCCCAAGGCGGCCCCGGCCAGGACCGTACGCCACGCCGTCCCTTGTCCGCCGTTACCGAGCCGCTCGCGTCCGGCGACCACACCAACTGATCGAGGGGATTGCACATGGGCATTAAAGGTATAGACCTGTCGTTGATATGGGGCGTGATCATTGCCTTCGGGGTGATGATGTACGTAATCATGGACGGCTTCGACCTGGGGTTGGGCATCCTGTTTCCGTTGATCCCGGACGAGCAGGAGCGCGACGTGATGATGAACACCGTGGCGCCGGTATGGGACGGCAACGAGACGTGGCTGATCCTGGGCGGTGCGGCGTTGTATGGCGCGTTTCCGCTGGCGTACTCAGTGATCCTGGAAGCGTTGTACCTGCCGCTGATCTTCATGCTGGCCGGGCTGATCTTTCGCGGCGTGGCGTTTGAATTCCGCTTCAAGGCCAGCCCGCAGAAGCGGCACATCTGGGACATGGCGTTTATCGGCGGCTCGTTCCTGGCGACCTTTTGTCAGGGTGTGGTGATCGGCACCTACATCGCCGGCATACCGGTGGTAAATCGCCAGTTTGCCGGCGGCACCCTGGACTGGTTGTCTCCGTTCCCGCTGTTCTGCGGCGTAGGGTTGGTGGTGGCGTACGCCCTGCTGGGCAGCACCTGGTTGCTGGTCAAGACCGAAGGCATGCTGGAGTCGCGGATGCGCCTGTTCAGCCATTACCTGGCCTTCGCCCTGATGGCCGTGGTGGCCGTGCTGTGCGTGTGGACCCCCTGGCTGCACCCGGAAATCGCCACGCGCTGGTTCACCCACGCACACATCGTGGTGTTCGGCGGCCTGTTGCTGCTCGGCGTACTGGCCCTGGTCGGGCTGTTGAAGACCTTGCGTCAACACCATTCCCACTGGCCGTTCGTGTTCACCCTGATGCTGGTCTTCCTCGGCTATATCGGCCTGGCGTTCAGCATCTGGCCGAACATCGTACCGCCATCCATCAGCCTGTGGGACGCCGCATCGCCACCTTCCAGCCAGCTGTTCATCCTGATCGGCACCCTGTTTATCCTGCCGATCATCCTGATGTACACCTGCTGGAGCTACTACGTTTTCCGCGGAAAAGTGAGGATTGGAGATGGTTACCACTAACGCTGAAAAACCGATGCCGTTTTACAAGCAGGTGGCGCAGTTAAGCCTGCTGTTTTGCACGGCGCTGATCATGCTGGCCGCCGCGACGGCCCTGACAATGGAGTTGGCCCATGGAACGCTCTGAAGTGTCACACGCTCAAAATCAGGCAGGCCCTTGGTACAAGCGGGTGTTTTGGCTGATCGCTATTTGGCTCGCCAGTGTGGCTGCACTCGGCATCGTGGCCAGTGGTATTCGCGGGATCATGCACATGGCCGGCATGAGTAGTCATTGACGGGGTATTTTACCTAACGAACGTCCAGCGCTGAACGTGGCGCCGGATCAAGGAGAGACGTATGTCAGAACGTATTGATAGAGACCATCCTGTTGAATATGTGACAAAAAGTGGTGTCACCGTGATGATTGGCTTCAGCTGGGGCCAGGCACTGGATATTCCTGTGGGTGCCCGGTTGACCTTGCCAGGCGAGGATGCCCGACCGGCCTTTGTGGAGGGAGACCATTGGGAGAGTTATGAGCAGGCGGTTGAAGGGGCGCAAGAAGCGGCAGAGCGGTGGGTGAGATCTCCGCTTCGATGAAAGGGCTTATGGGGCTGGCGTGGTGGTGGGGTGAACTGCGCCTGGCCTTGTAAGCGTCACTGGATTTCAGGCACAAAAAAAAGACGTCTTTGGACGTCTTTTTTTATGGATGCTTACTATTTTTGCGTTTGCGTACCCGCCGTGAATACCAAGGTCTCCAGCAACCCCTCACCCTCAGGGCTTTCCCGGCCAAACAAGGAGAGGATGTTTCAAGTGGTTCAGCGGTTCAGGAACCCAAGCAGGTCTTCATTGAGCTGTTGAGCGTGGGTCACGGCAAACCCGTGCGGCGCATCCTTGTACACCTTCAGTTGTGCGCCCTCGATCATCTGCGCCGCGGCTTTGCCGGTGGTGTCGAACGGCACGATCTGGTCGCCGTCGCCATGGATCACCAGGGTCGGCACGTCGATTTTGGCCATGTCCGGGCGGAAGTCGGTTTGCGAAAACGCGGTGACGCAATCCACGGTGGATTTGAGCGACGCAAGCATGGCGATCTGCAGGGTTTGGCTGAGCACACCCTCCGAGACGTGCTGGCCTTTATTGAGACCGAAGAACGGCGTATTGAAGTCGCTGATGAACTGCGCACGATCCTTCAACAGGCCGGCCTTGATGCCATCGAACACCTCACCAGGCACGCCTTGGGGGTAGTCGGCTTGCTGGCCGAAGATCGGCGTGACCGCGCCCAACAACACCAGGCCGGCGACACGGGCACTGCCGTGGCGGGCGATGTAGCGCGCCACGTCACCGCCACCCATGGAGAAGCCCACCAGGGTCACGTCCTGCAGGTCCAGGTGTTCGATCAACTGGGCCATATCGTCAGCGAAGGTGTCGTAGTCGTTACCGGTCCATGGCTGGTCCGAGCGGCCAAAACCACGACGGTCAAAGGCAATGGTGCGAAAGCCACGGCTGCTAAGGTATTCCATCTGGTATTCCCACATGTCCGCATCCAGCGGCCAGCCGTGGCTGAACAGCACGGGCTTACCGCTGCCCCAGTCCTTGAAGTAGATCTGGGTACCGTCTTTGGCAACGAATGTGCTCATCTGAAACTCCTTGCAGGGCTGAAAAAGGGCGGTGTAAAAACCGCCTCACTATTGCCGTAAACCTGTGTCCAGGCTTGTATGGATGTGCTTGTCTCACCAACTGAATTTGAGCTCCATGCCCAGGTAATTGCTGTCGTGCCCACCAGCATCACGCAGGGTCTGGCCGACCGTGTAGTGCACCGCCTCGACCGCACCGCTGAGGTTGGGCGTAAAGGCGTAGTCGGTGCGCAGTTGAGCGTAGGCGCCGGTCCAGCGCTCACCTTGGCCCGCCGTGCCAGCCACGGCCAGGTTGGGCTGGGTGTAGACGGCGTCTGCGGTGGTCTGCCGCCACAGCAGGCCGACAGCGGTTTGCACGCTGAGCATGGCGAGGGGCTTGACGGTAATCGACGGCTTGACGTGGATCAGGTTGCTGTAGCCGGTATAGCCCGCCAGGGAAAAGTAATAGCCATTGGGGAACAGCGGGTTGAAGGTGCCGACCCGGCCGTCACCGGCCTGGCGGTCACCGGAAGCGATATCCAGTTGCAGGCCGATACGCGGCTTCCAGGCCAGCGTGTCAAAGGTGTAGCCGGTGCGGCTGCCACCGGCCCAGGCGCGAATCGTCTTGCTGCCCAGCGAGCCGCGTTGCAGCATGGCTTCGACGTCCCAGTCGAACCCCTGGGCTGCGCCACCGAGGCGGGCGTCCAGCAACTGGCGCGTCTCTTCGCCGTCGGCGTCCAGGTAATGGGCGGCACTGCGCTCGTACACGCCGTAATAGGCCGACAACTCATTGGTGCCGCCCACCAGCCGCTCGACCCGTAGCATGTGGAAGCGCGCGTCGCTGTTGGACTTGTCGTCGAAATGCCGGCCATCCTGATACTGCACCGGTTGGCTGGCGATCCCGATAAAGCGCCATTGCTGCGTTTCCCAGTCCGCCCACAACGCATCGAAGGACTGCCGCACATTCGGGCCGTCCCGTGACGAGATGAAACGCTGCAAGTCGAAAGCGAAATCCTGGCGGCCAGCCCGTGCCTTGAAGGTGCCAGCGTTGAAGGTCTTCACGTATTCGGCAAAGGCCAGGCGCAGGTCGACGCGGTTCTGGTCGGCACCGCCAATGGTGGTCTTGTCATAGGCCCGCACATCTTCCAACTGGGTGAACAGCCGCCAGTGCTCGTTCAGGTGCAAGTCGGCGTGCACCTGAAAGCGCTGGATCAGGTAGCGGTCACGCGGTACATCCCGCACGCCGAACCCGCTGGCGTCGTTCATCTCGAAGCGTTCACGCAAGGTGGCGCCCAACGACAAGTAGGTGTACGGGTTGGCGGCGGACAGTGGGATGTACTTGAGGTTGTCCAGCGGTTGCGTGCGCAATGCCGGGTCCTTGAGCACAGACCAGTCCTCCTGCCAGCGGTTGGCCTTGATCGTCGGGCGTACCAGTTGGTCGTCGGCCTGCACGCTGCCAGCAAGCAACGGCCACAGCACAGCCAGGCTCCAGCCTGCGTGACGAATCATTTTGCCGCGCTGAGTTGGTGGATTTCTGCGACATAACCGCCCGGGAACTCCACCAACGCACTGCGCCGACCTTTGCTGTCGAATGCCGGCACCAGCACTCTGGCGCCAGACCCGCTGGCCTTGCCCAGGGTAGCGGCGAGGTCGTTGACCTGATAACCGGTGGTGTCGTGGCCGAACGGGTAGGGCAGTTGGCCGTTGGTGACCAGCACCGCCATGCGCCCGAACGGCGATTCGATCTCGACGCGGCGGTAGTGGCCGCCGGCTTGGCCGACATCAACCCCAGGGGCGTGCTTATCGTCGCTCACTACCTTGCCGTGGGAGAAACCCAGGAACGCCTTGATAAACCGCTCGGCGCTGTCGTGAGACACATACACGCGGTTTTCCGGCACGGTTTCGAAGGCGGTGTAATCCGGGGTCTTGGTGTGCCAGTACAGCTGCATGTTCACACCACCCGGCCATTGCACCACGGCGTCACGGCCGATGGGGTCGGGGAAATCGCTGACGATCACATCGGCCCCATTGTCCCGCGCGGCCTTGAGGGCTACGTCCATGTCCTTGACCAGATAGCCGTTGCGTTCCTGGCCGAACGGGTGAGGCACGGGGGTGGTAAAGCCGAACAACGACACGGTTCCCGCCGGGGTCTGGAGCAATTGCGAGGTGGTGCTGCTCGGCACCGGCAGCACGTTGACCACGACCTGGGGCGTGCTTTTGCCGCCGAAGGTGGCGAGGAAACTCTGCGCAAAACGGTCCACATCGGCCGGCGCCACATACACATGGCTGGTGTCGTACTGCGGCGCCACGGCCACGTTCGGGGTGGCGGAAAACGCGTTGCTCATCATCGCACTTGCCAGCAGCGTCAATGCCAGCGATACCTTGGTTGCTGTGTTAACCATGCCCGTTCTCCAGCGCTTCTGAGGGTTCGAAAGCCGTGAGGTTAGGGGGGCAGGGCGGTGGGGAATTGTATGGACGTGCTCGGTTGAACGTTTCAGCTACGCGGTCCAGACAGCCAACGCCTATCTACCTGACACCCCGCGATCAAACTGTGGGAGCTGGCTTGCCTGCGATGACGGCCTGCCAGCCGACGCAGTTATACCGCGTGTATATCCATTCCTGCGGTAACGGCCACCTAGGGTTCCGCCCTGACGGCGGCTCACTTTGCAAAAGCGGCAAAGTAAGCAAAACGCTCTTGCCCCACCACTCGGCACCTCGCCTAGGCTCGGTGTGCCCGTAATCCGCCAGTGATTTGGGGGGCCGCCGCCACGCGCCATCCATGGCGCGGGGCGGCTAAACCGGCATCCCTGCCGGTTTACCCCCCAAATCCCTGTCGAATTCCGGCCAGCGTGGTTTAACGGGGCGCCTAGGATCAAAAGCAGATCAAGAGCGGCTCGCTTCGCATCGTAGTTACCGGTGGCTGCAGCGAACTGCACAGTTGTGTAGATACCTATGCTGCGATGACGACGTGTCAGTCACTGCATCTATCACTGCACGACCGCTTTCGCAGGCAAGCCAGCTCCCACATTTGATCTTCGTTGCTTTGGGCATTGCGTTCGTTTAACTGTGCGGCATTGGGGCTGCCCACACATTTGGATGGCGGGGCATCGGTTAAACAGCCTTTATCGGTCAGGCCACCATGATGATCTTCGACACCAACTCCACCACCGTCTTGGCCTGAAGCTTCTTCATCAACCGCGCCCGGTGCACCTCAACGGTGCGGTGGGAGATCGCCAGGCGCAGGGCAATTTCTTTGGATTTGAACCCGTTGACGATGTGCATGGCGATTTCCCGCTCCCGGGGCGTGAGGTCGCCGGTGCCCTGGTGCATGCGGTCCAGGCGTTCGAAGTGCCAGATCATCAGTTTGAATGGGTCTTTGGGGGTGAGGGTGTAGCCGTGGGACTTGGCCCAGAACACTTCGCCATTGTGGTGCTGCATGAAGCGTTCATCGGAATAAAAGCCGTTGTCGCTGTCGAGAAGCCAGTCATGGCTGCGCTTGCCGATGGCGTGGTAGTCGGCCTGGGACGGGTAGATCAGCAGGGTCAGCTGGTTGACCAGTGCGTCGCGCGTATAGCCGAACAGCTTCAGGAAAGCGTCGTTGCAGTCGAGAATCACGCGGTCGCTGGTGACGATCTGCGGGGCAGGGGACAGCTTGAACGCCAGGCGTTCGAGGTCGGGAAATTGCTGGGCTAGCGCGGTCATGGGGCATCCTGCCTCGTTGTTCAATGCCCTGGGGCGCTACTTACCCGTGTAAGTAGTTACACGAATTGGCGCACGATCAGGGGTGGGTCATTGTAAGTAAAGTCCGAATCAAGAACAGAAGAAATTGATTATGCCTGCTGATTGCGTCTCCATTGTTGCCGCTGGTCACTCCCGCTTTGGTCGCCTGGAAGGCACGACGCTGGAAGACCTGATCGTCCAGGTGACCCGGCAAGCCCTGAGCGACGCCGAGATTGACGCGTCGCAAATCGATGCGTTGTTCCTCGGCCATTTCAACTCGGGGCTGGTGCCCGACGGGTTTGCCGCCTCATTGCTATTGCAAGCCGACCCCGGGCTGCGCTTCAAACCGGCTACCCGCTGTGAAAACGCCTGTGCGTCCGGCTCGGCGGCGATCCAGGCGGGGGTCAATGCGATCCTCTCCGGCAGTGCTGAGCTGGTGCTGGTGGTGGGCGCCGAGAAGATGACCCACACCAGCACCGCCGCTGTCACCCAAGCCTTGGCCGGGGCCGGCTACCAGAACGACCCGGCCGAAGCCGGCCTGAGTTTCCCCCAGTTGTTTGGCCGCGCCGCCCGCCAATACGCCGAGCGTTATCACTGCCCGCTGGGCTCGATGGCGGCCATCGCTACCAAAAACCACTCCAATGCCATGGCCAACCCGCTGGCGCAGATGCATCGGGAGATGAATTTCGAACACTGCAACAACGTGTCCCAAAGCAACCCGTTCGTGGCTGACTCCTTGCGCCTGACCGATTGCTCGCTGATCAGCGATGGCGCCGCCGCGATCATCCTCGCCTCGCCCAAACGTGCGCGAGCGTTCCGTCGCGAGGTGCAAATCCGGGCGATGACCCAGGTCAACGACACCTTGCCCATCGCCCAGCGCGACATTCTGGCCTTTGAGGGCCCGCAACGCGCGATCCATGCAGCGCTGCGCGGGGCGAATGTGACCCTGGCTGACCTGAGCTTCGCCGAAGTGCACGACTGCTTCACCATTGCCGAGTTGCTGATCTACGAAGCCATGGGCCTGGCGCCCAAGGGCGAAGGTCATCGCGTGCTCGACAGTGGGGTGGTGCGCGCCGGCGGGCGCTTACCGGTGAACCTTTCCGGCGGGCTCAAGGCCAAGGGGCATCCCGTCGGCGCCACGGGAGTGTCCATGCATGCCTTGGCGTTCCGGCAATTGACCGGCGAGCCGATTGGCCTGGCGGTGCCCAACCCGGAGTTCGGCCTGGTGTTCAACATGGGCGGCATGGCGGTGGCCAACTACGCCTCGGTCCTGCAGGCACGCCGGAGCTGAGTCATGAACATTGCCAACTGGCTGCACGACACCCAGCGTCGGGCCCCGCAACGCCCGGCATTGTTCGACGGCAGCGTGCAAGTGGCCGACTACGCCACCTTCGCCGCCCACGTGCGCCAACGCGCTGCGCATCTGGTGGAGCAGCATGGCCTGGTGCCGGGAGACGCGGTGGCGCTGCTGATGAAAAACAGCTGCGACTACCTGGAACTGCTCTACGCCATCTGGTGGATGGGCGGGGTGGCGGTGCCGATCAACGCCAAGCTACACCCCAGCGAAGCGGCGTGGATTGTTGATAATGCCGAGGCGCGGTTGATCTTTACCGACGGCGGCCAGGTGTTTTCATCGCGGGATTTGCCCGCGCATTGCACGGAATTGGACGGCCACCCGCTGCCGCCCAGCCATGGTTGGCCCAGCCTGGAACAGCCGGTGCCCCGCCAGGATCACGACCTCGCCTGGCTGTTCTATACCTCTGGCACCACCGGGCGCTCCAAGGGCGTGATGCTGTCCCACGGCAACCTGATCGCCATGTCGCTGTGCTACGCCACGGATGTCGATCAAGTGAGCGCCGACGATGCGGCGCTGTATGCCGCGCCTATGTCTCACGGCGCCGGCCTGTACAACTTCATCCATGTGCGCTGCGGCGCCCGCCATGTGGTCCCGGCCTCCCATGGCTTCGATGCCGCCGAGCTGTTCGGGCTGGCCGAGCACATGGGCCAGGTGTCGCTGTTTGCTGCGCCGACCATGGTCAAGCGCATGGTCGAACAGGCCCGGCGCCAGGATTATCACGGCGCCGGCATCAAGACCATCGTCTACGGCGGCGGCCCCATGTACCTCGCCGACTTGCGCGAAGCAGTCGACACCTTCGGCCCGCGCCTGGTGCAGATCTACGGCCAGGGCGAGAGCCCGATGACCATCAGCGTCTTGCCACGCGCCTTGATCGCCGAGCGCCAGCGCCCCGACTGGGCCACCCTGGCCGCCTCGGTGGGCCACGCGCAAGCCTGTGTCGAGATCCGCATTCTCGATGCCGAGCACCAGCCACTGCCCACCGGCCTACGCGGTGAAATCGCGGTGCGTGGCGCCACGGTGATGCAAGGCTACTGGCGCAACCCGCAGGCCACGCGCCAGACGCTGGTGGACGGTTGGCTGCTGACCGGCGACATCGGCTACCTCGACCCGGCCGGCTACCTGACCCTGACGGATCGCTCCAAGGACGTGATCATCAGTGGCGGCAGCAACGTGTACCCCCGTGAAGTCGAGGAAGTGCTGGCCCAGCATCCCGAGGTGTTCGAAGTGTGCGTGGTGGGCGAGCCCGACGCGCAATGGGGTGAGTCGGTGGTGGCCTTCGTGGTGACCCGCAGTGGCCAGCCGCTGGACGAAGGCGAGCTGACGGCGTGGTTCCTGGCGCGCATGGCCTCGTTCAAAAAGCCGAAAAAATATGTGTGGCGCAGCGACTTGCCGAAGAACAGCTACGGCAAGATTCTCAAGACCGACTTGCGACATTGGCTGCAAACCGCGAGTATCGCCGCGCTTTAACATGGATCGATAATCAGACAAGGAGTCCCCACGATGGGCAATCCCGCACAAGACACCGTCCGCAAGCGCCGCCGTGCGTTTCTGGGCGCCACCTCCGGCCACTTGATCGAGTGGTACGACTACGGCGTGTATGGTTTTCTCGCGGTCTATATCGGCCAGGCGTTCTTCGTCTCCGATGACCCCACCACCAGCTTGTTGGCCAGCTTTGCCGCGTTTGCGCTGAGCTTTTTTATCCGCCCTTTGGGTGGGCTGTTCTTCGGCCCGCTGGCAGACAAGATCGGCCGGCGCAAAACCCTGATCATGGCGCTGGTGATGATGACCGGCTCCACGGTGATGCTGGGCCTGTTGCCGACCTACGCCAGCCTGGGCATCGCCGCACCGATCCTGCTGATCCTGGTGCGCTGCGTGCAGGGCTTCTCGGCGGGCGGCGAAATCGGTACCGTCACCAGCTTCATCTCTGAATACGCCGGCCCCGGTCGCCGTGGCTTTGCCACCTGCTGGCTGATGGTTACCGCCGTGCTCGGCCTGCTGCTCGGTGGCGCCGTGGCCAACGGCATGACCTGGGTATTGGGCGCCGAGGTCATGCAGGAATGGGCCTGGCGCGTACCGTTCCTGATCGCCGCGCCCTTGGGCTTTATTTCCATGTACATCCGCCTCAAGCTCGAAGACAGCCCTGAGTTCCTGGCCCTGCAACGTGCCGGGCAAACTTCGCGGGCGCCGCTGCGCGAGGTCTGGCAGTGGAAGCGGGCGATTGCCCTGGTGTTCTTTATCATCACCTTGCACAGCTCGATCTTCTACCTGGTGCTGACCTTCGCCTCGACCTACATGGCCAAGATCCTCAAGTTCGACAGTGGCACCACCTTGCTCTACGTGTTCGTCGCCAGCTTCTCGGCGGCTTTCGTGATGCCGTTTGGCGGGGCCTTTACCGATAAATACGGGCGCAAGCCGTTCCTGATGGTGATCGGCACGCTGGCGACCCTGGCGATGTTCTGGCTGTTCAAATCCGCCCCGACCGCCACCCCGGCGACCTTCTTCGCGCCGTTGATGGCGGTGGCGATTCTGTTCGGGCTGTACGCGTCGTCAACCTATGCGTTGATGAGTGAGCTGTTGCCGACGCGGATTCGCTCCACTGGGATTGCCGTGGCGTATAACGTGCCCGTCGCGGTGTTTGGCGGCAGTGCGCCGTTGATTTCCACCTGGTTGATCAAGGTGACAGGCGACATTACTTCGCCGTGGTATTTCTATGTAGCGACCGGGGTGGTGTCGTTGGTAGCGCTGGTGGTGTTGCGCAAGGAGGACTTCGTGGTCGGTGCCACGCCTAGGGTGGCGTCTGCGAAAACGGCGCTGGCCTGACGCCGTGTTTGCATATTGGTAATCAAACGGCAGGGTTGTGTTGGCAAACCTGCCGCAACAGGCTATCGGGCTGAATTGGCTGGCAACACGTGGGCCGCGTCCAGGGCAGGGTAGGAGTAATGTGGCCGGTAATCGACAAGTTCTTGAACCATCTCAGGTTCTTTCTGGGTGCCAATATTGAATCGCAGCAGCGTTCCTGATGTCTTTTCCACCGTATTAAGGTGGTTGTTCTTGGCAAAATCCAACTTCACTTTCGAGTCAGCGAGCAACTTTATGTCGCGTGGAGAAAGCGTGGGGTATTTCGCTTTGAATTCCCGATAGTACGTTTTGAACAGGCCCGTTGGGTCTTTGCCCAAAAAATAATCCATGTGCACAGGACCTGCGAATGACTTGGTGGGTATGTTGGTCAGGTTGGAGATTTCATCACCCAGCGAGTTCGGGCCGTTTGCGCCGGAATAGCAGACGCGAAGCACAATGTTTTTATATTTGCTGAAGTCAATTTTTTCCGCACGAAGTTTATTGACGATGTCTTGCGCCGAATAGAACTTGCCGTTTGCGCCTACGACTTTCGCGGGCTCTCCGGTGGCCGGTTCAGTCCCATGTCCGAATATATTGAGTCGTGGGGCGCCTTTGTAAATATCCTCGAAGGTTTGTATGTCACCATCGATGGCCTTGAAACCCCTCCATGGACCGCCCAACCGAATCACTTCACGTAATGCTGACTCAGGCGAAGGCGCCGCCGGTAAATCACCTACGCGTGTTTCCTGCGCTACCGTATGAATGGCCGCGACTCCAGTACGTGAGGAGGTTTGAGTGGGGTGTGCTCTTGCGAGGTGAAGCAATAACATCGCTATGTTGATGAATAAATCTGTTGCGGCTGCTTCTTTGTTTCCTTCCCTGCTCCCGGTAAGCGTCTTGATATCACTTATGATGCTGTCTGCCTGAAACGGCATACCGATTAAAAAGGCACTCTCTGGCATGAACAGAAATGCCGTATTGAGTAATAGGCCTGCCCCTTCTTTAATCCTTTCCCAGCGACTTTCCCCGTTGGATACGGCCTGGTGTTCGGCCAGCGATGTCAGCGCCCTTGAATTGGCTTCATACAAGTAGCCCATCAGTTGCCCGGTTTGCAGCTCGGACGACAGGTCATGAGTCGCCAGTGTGGGCGGCGCAGGCGTGAACACGGGCGTATATGTCGGCATATGCGGTTCGCGAAAGCCATCGTGCCTGTAGACGGCGCGGGTTGTCTCATCAGGCAGCCAGGCAAGAATGTCTTTTTGTAGTTCCTTCTGTGTCTGGACAGACTCCATTAGCGCCTGGCGCGAAGGAAACTGCAGCAGGGGGGCGCTGGAATTCAACGGGCGATAAAGAATGTGCGGGCCGACTGTGATGTCCTTGGGTTCGATCAGGAACATGTTTTCGACCACATCGGGCACCGCGCCGGGCAGGCGCATGAGCGCCAACGGGCGCACGGTGATTTCGTTGCCATTGACGAACTTCTTCCCTGGCGTTGGATCCAGTATTGCCTGGAGGTAACGAAAACCCATGGCGTTATCGAAGCCAGCCTCGCCTTTGGCCGTCAGTTCCAGGGCCCTCATTTTCAGTTCAATCGGGACTTGCTCGGCGAACAGCGCTTGGCGCCTGGTTTTTTTTTCAGGATCGTCGAGCAGCTCGCGCCTGACTAATTCGGGGTAGTTCTTGCCGGCATCGATTTGCTGAATCAGCTTACCCAGTTCGCCCTCTTTTCCGAGCTTGGCTAGATGAATGCCCGTCGGTTTGTGACGCACCTCCACCCGACCTTGTGGTAATCCTGAAAGGTTGCGTACGAAGGTTTCGATGAAAGACAGGGTGGTGGTTTGGGTTGATCCGAATCCGCTGGCCGGGGCGCCATAGGGCGTGTGAAAGATGACTTCCAGATCCTTGATGTCATAGTGAAAAGGTGGAGGGTCGAGGGCTTTGATCTGATCCTGGATATAAGTGCTAATGTCCGGAATATCACTGCCAAAGCTCTTGCCCTTGTGCCGGCGCTCGAAGCCCGCCATCTCCAGAAGCAGGTCATGGTAAATAAAGCGATCGGCATCGGAGGCGGTTTTTGACCATTCGGGACGCTTGAGCCCGGACTCTTGGGATGGTCGCGCCACGATCAGCGCGGGATCAGTGTCGGCGTTGGCGTCCCCGTTGTTAATCATGACGTTCGCTTGCAGGTAGAACGCATCAGCGTCGAAGGCTTTCAGGCTGGGCTTGTCGGTGCGGGTCGGTGGTTGCGCCTCGGGGTTTTGCTGTTCCCAGGCCTGCTGGGCTGCATCCAGGGAAGCATAAGGGGTAACCTTTCCGCTGGGTTCGCACATCAGCACAGCGAGGGTGCGGTCCCCAGCCTTGCGTTCGATGAACAGGTTAGGGGTTTGAACGTTCGGGCTGTCTGGGTTGGCCGGGTCAGTGCGGACCATGAAGTGAATGGTTGTCTTGGAGTTGTCTGTGGGGTTGAGGTGCCCGTGGGGAAACCTTGCTACCGTATCCAGTGTTTCGCGCTGTATGTCATTGAGACCTGGGGATTTTAAACTGGCCAGGCGCAGGTTGCTGTGCAGCAGCTGGCCGAGCATTGACCGCCGGCTACCCGCGTAAATCGGGGTGACACTGAGCGCTGTGTCGGCACTCAGCCCAGGGGCCGGCTCATTGAACGGCGGCTCATTCCAATACGTGATCTTTGCCGCTCGAAGCGTTTCGTTCAGCTTGCCGGGCAACTCGCTCATAGCCTTCTGTAGCGCTGACCTATCGATAAGAAGTGCAGTACCCGCAGGTTTGCCGGTACGGGCGAGCACGTCCTCGCGCGTATCGACGAATTTGCCAGCGCTGTCGAAAACCGGCGCGGCGCCTCCAGCGACATGGCTGATGATCATTTCCATCAGCGGTGTTTCAATGTACTCACCTGGATTGTCCGGATCGGGAACGGCGAACGCCAACTGCTCCACATCGAGGTTCAATGACGCATCGATGGCGTCCTTGAGTAATCCCGATACGACCGACTGCAACCCGGGCTCTGCGTTAAACAGACGGTGGGCGATGTCGCTCACGGGGCTGGCGACGGGCGGCTTGGCGGTGGTTACCGGCGCAGGCGCTTGAACGACAGTAGGTGTTGGAGGGGTTGTGATGCCTGCAAGTGTTTGTAGGGCTGCCTGCTGCAGTTCGCGAATCCCACGCGAGGTGTCAGCAGAAGGGTTGTTTTTTTTCAAGGAGGGGAAGCCATCGCGGATGAGCCCTGCGACTTGTTCGAGCCACTTCTGCTCTGAGCCGGTTTCCCGAGTCACGCCGTAAAAGTCCAGCATCATAGAGAGATCCAGCGCTTGCTGGGTACGAACGGGCCCCTCGTAGACCGAGCCGCTTCTCCCGTATTTTCGGGCCGCGCTTGAAATGTCGGGTTCGAGGGCCGCCCATTGGGGGCAAGTCGACGTGCGCAAAACAATCGATTTACGGCTGCCGTCAGGGTTTCGTACGTAGCCTTCCAACTGGCCTGTCGGCAAGTGGATAAACAAGGATGAAACCTCGAGATTATGTTCTTTCGCAAACGCCAGGAAAGCGGGGCTGGAGAAGCATTTGCCGAACCCCTCGCGTGTGTGTGCGTAGGTAGAGTCGTCAGGCACATTCAGGAAGGGGAGAAAGGTTAGCGACTGATCATCAATGCGCCTTTGATAGCCGATCCTCGTAAGGATTCTGGCACACTCCCGTGCCACTTCCCGATCAGCCGCCTCGACGCGTTCGGCGGGCGTCGGTGTGCGACTGGAGTCTGCAAGTGTGCCGCTGCGTTCAAAGGTGGCTTCGGTGATCGTCTCCTTCACGCTGCGTTGTGCTTGCCTGGCACGCAAGGTCTGTTGCGAGATGTCCAATGGCAGAGGGCCGTTGGGGATGACCAGAGAGGGGAATGTATCGGCGTCCTGGATTGCCGCGATCACGGCCCGCGGATTACGCGTAAGCTCGGTTCTAGCGATAGCGTAGAAGTCTCCCACCAGGTAACTGGGAGGCGTGCTTTCGCCGGTGTAGCGGAACCAGGTTGTCGACGGGGCGCCCAGCTCTCTGGCCGCTGCGGCGACGTCCGCCGATGCCTGTGACCAGCCAGGGGTGAACTCCGTGAAGCTGTTGGGGGAGCCATTGATCATGCACGTCATGGTTCCCTCTTGAGGGTTCCAACTGAAGTTGGACAGGTCGATGTGATGGGCTTTGGCAAAGGTTGCAAACGGCTCTGCCCTGAGCGCCTGGTTAAAACGTGCCCACGCTTGGCCGAAGCTGGAAAAAGGCGGAACCTGGGTGAGAGTCGGGGCGGTGAGTGACTGCCTGTTGGTTGTGAGCTCCTCAGCGACCTGGCCCATCAATGCCGCGCTGAGCTGCTGTGCCAGCTCGGCATCACTCTTTTCCACCAACGTGCTGACTTGTCCTTGAGTGAGCAGAAATTGAGGCGAACTTGGGGCGCGTCTTGAAACGGGCTCGGATCGACCAGGATTTTCCGGCTGCTGAGCGATGTCATACTTCAGCCTTTCATCCGGGTTGACCGGCCACGCAAAGGTGCCTGTTGGCGTTTGTTGCGAAGATGAGGGTGGAACATGGTTCGTGGCTGCCGGGATCGTCATGGAAGTCTCCGTCTATCGTTATGAAAAGCTCGCCTTCTGTGGCGAATTTTCGTGGCTTTTCTGTACGAAGGTGTTCCGTATCCACTTAATACGAAGGGTTACAGCCGCTGCTGCGGGGAGCCGTCATGTGTCACAGTCCTTTGCCTGTTCGTTGTGACAGGTTGAAATACGGCGCCGTTTTCCCTGCGCCGCGTCCCTGAACAGAGTGAGGTGCCTATGCAAGCAACCCGATTGACTCTCGTATGTCATGCCGTGACCCCCTCGCAAAAGCAGGGGCGGTTTCCCGATGACGAATCGTTGCTGATGGATTGGCAGAATGCGCGGCTGTCACTGGCGGATCGGTTCCGCAAAAGTGTGCGCCTGATATGCGGGCCCGAAGCGCGGACTCGCCAGACGGCGACGTTGTTCGGTGACCACGCCGTGGTTGAGCCCGCGTTACGCGATGGCGATTTTGGCCATTGGAAGGGGCAGGACACTGCCCAGCTTGATCGCGATGAATTGATGACTTGGCTCACCGACAGCGCCAGTGCCCCCCATGGCGGCGAGTCGGTGGACCACATTTGCGCGCGCGTGGGCGAATGGATGAGGTCACTGGAGTGCCAACCCGGCCATGTGGTGGCCGTTACACATCCCTTGGTCATCCGCGCTGCAATGCTGTACGTCATGCAATTTCCAGTATCGATGTTCTACCTGATCGATGTCGAACCGCTGTCGCGTACCGAGCTGCGTTTCAATGCAGTCTGGCGCCTGCGCCTGGAAACTCACGCCTGATGCGTTGATCATGGCAAAATCCACGCCCCGTACTGAGAGCAACCCATGAAACGCATCCTGATCATCGGCATTGGCGCCGGCAACCCCGACTACATCACGATGCAGGCCGTGAAGGCGCTGAACCGTACCGACGTGTTCTTTCTGATGGACAAGGGCCAGAGCAAGGACAAGCTGATCGACCTGCGCCGGGAAATCTGCGACACCTACATCACCGAGCCCGGCTACCGTTTTGTCGAGGCCGACTGCCCGGAGCGTGTGCGCGGTGAAATCGACTACACCACCGCTGTGCAAGACCTCAACCGCGATAAGCAGCAGACCTTCGAACGCATGATCAACGAAGAAATGGCTGACGGTGAGGTGGGTGCGTTCCTGGCCTGGGGCGACCCGGCGCTGTACGACAGCACCATCCGCATCTTGCAGGCGATTCTTGCCAGTGGTCGCTGTGTCTTCGAGTTTGAAGTGATCCCCGGCATCACCAGCGTGCAAGCCCTGGCGGCGCAGCATAAGGTGGCGCTCAACCGTATTGGCAAGTCCATCGAAATCACCACTGGGCGCCGGTTGGCGGCGGGGCAGGCGAGTGATGCCGACACCCTGGTGGTCATGCTCGACGCCGAAGATTCCTACCGCAGTGTGGCGGATCAGGACCTGGATATTTACTGGGGCGCCTACCTGGGCACCCCGGACGAGATCCTGATCAGCGGTAAAGTGGCGCACGTGGCAGAAGAGATCGAACGGGTACGCAAGGCGGCGCGCCTCGAAAACGGCTGGATCATGGACACCTATTTGTTGCGCAAACCGTGAGGTAAACCCGATGCTTAAACAGCTTGCCCTCGCCTTGGCCCTGGTGGCCGGCGCCGCTCATGCCGACTCCGGCTTGCACACCGACTTGCCGTTGTCCTACCTGGAACAGACCCAGGGCGATGCACGCAACCAGCCGCTGGTGATCTTCCTGCATGGTTTTGGCAGCAACGAGGAAGATTTGTTTGGCATCAAGGACGCGTTGCCGTCCACCTGGACCTACCTGTCGGTGCGCGCGCCGCTGCCGGTGGAGCCGCAAGGTTATCGTTGGTTTACCAAGACCGATGAGCCTGAGTACAACGGCGAGACCGATGAACTGTTCAGCAGCGCCCGGCTGATCAAGGACTTTGTGCTCAAGGCCACCGCCAAGTACCACACCCAAAGTGATCGGGTATTCCTGGTGGGGTTCAGCCAGGGTGCGATCATGTCCTATGAAGTGGCCTTGCGTGAACCTGACTTGGTACGTGGTATCGCTGCGCTCAGTGGCAGCGTGCTACCGGTGCTCAGGTCTGCGCTCAAACCTGATGCGTCCATGGGCAAGCTGGCGATCTTTATCGGCCATGGCACTTTGGATCAGGCGCTGCCCTTCAGCTCGGCCACACGGGCGAACGAGTTGCTGGCGGGGTTGGGGCTCAAGCCGGAGTTTCATGAGTACCCGGGAATGAATCACACCATCAGCGCAGTGGAAGTGCAGGACTTGAAAGCCTGGCTAGAAAAAAGTCTGAAGTGAAATGCGCTTGAACATGTGGGAGCTGGCTTGCCTGCGATGGCCATAGGTATCTACACAACTTCGGCACGACGCTAAATCTGTGGCGAGGGAGCTTGCTCCCGTGACGGCCTGGCAGCCGACACAGATATAACTGATGCCCCG
>NZ_WJZM01000041.1:0-54392 GCF_021609545.1 Pseudomonas sp. PA-1-6B | reverse complement strand
ATTCCGGCCAGCGTGGTTTAACGGGGCGCCTAAGATCAAAAGCAGATCAAGATCAAGAGCGGCTCGCTTCGCATCGTGGTTACCGTTGAGCTAACAGAGTTATGTAGATACCTATGCTGCGATGAGGGCAGGTCAGCCAATTATCTGCAAACTGACATACCGCTATCGCAGGCAAGCCAGCTCCCACATTAAACCGAGTTGGGCTTGAGACTTTTCGAACACAAACAAAAATGCCCCGGTCTTTCGACCGGGGCATTTTTTGTTCGTAGCGTTTTAAGCGGCGATCGACAACTTCAGCTTGTTCATCGCGCTTTTCTCAAGCTGACGAATCCGCTCGGCCGACACGTTGTACTTCTGCGCCAGGTCGTGCAGCGTGGCTTTTTCTTCTGCCAGCCAGCGCTGGTAGAGGATGTCACGGCTGCGGTCGTCCAGCACTTCCAGCGCTTCGTGCAGGTTGTGGTTGGAGTTGTCGCTCCAGTCGGCGTCTTCCAGTTGACGCGCCGGGTCGTACCGGTGGTCTTCCAGGTAGTTGGCCGGCGATTGGAAGGCGCTGTCGTCATCCGCTTCGGCGGCTGGGTCGAAGGCCATGTCATGGCCGGTCAGGCGGCTTTCCATCTCGCGCACTTCACGCGGCTCCACGCCGAGGCTTTCGGCCACGCGGTGGACTTCTTCGTTGTTCAGCCACGCCAGGCGTTTTTTCTGGCTGCGCAGGTTGAAGAACAGCTTGCGCTGGGCCTTGGTGGTGGCCACTTTCACGATGCGCCAGTTGCGCAGGATGAACTCGTGGATTTCCGCCTTGATCCAGTGCACGGCAAACGACACCAGGCGCACGCCCATTTCAGGGTTGAAACGCTTCACTGCCTTCATCAGGCCAACGTTGCCTTCCTGAATCAGGTCGGCCTGGGCCAGACCGTAGCCGCTATAGCTACGGGCGATATGTACGACAAAACGCAGGTGGGCGAGCACCATCTGCCGAGCCGCCCCCAAATCCTGCTCATAGTAGAGACTCTCGGCCAGTTCACGCTCCTGCTCGGGCGTCAGCAATGGAATGCTGTTGACCGTGTGCACATAAGCCTCCAGGTTCGCACCCGGGACCAAGGCATAAGCAGGTTGCAAAGAAGTGGTCATACGAAAAAACCTCCGACTCACATAACTCGTGCAGTTCAGCACTGCGAAAATTGACCTGGGAACCGTAGGACAAGTTCCCTAAACCGCTGATACGGTCAATACAAACGAAACCACATTAATCTGGCATTAACTACTTCGGCGCCAGCTCGCGTAAATGCCGTGCCACCGCAATCCACGCACCGATATACCCCAACAACACCGCGCCAAGCAAGAGACTCAGACCATCGGCTACCGGCACACCGGCCAGAGCGAAATCACTGCCGTAGAGCCCGGCCAAGCCGACAACCGCGTCGTTCAACCAATCCAGGCCAAACGCCAGTACCCCCCAAGACAAGATCCCCGCACCCAGGCCGTACAGCGCGCCCATGTATAGGAAAGGCCGACGCACATAGCTGTCTGTGCCGCCCACCAGTTTAATCACTTCTATCTCGGTGCGACGGTTTTCAATATGAAGACGAATGGTATTACCTATCACCAAAAGTAATGCAGACACTAATAACACCGTCAGGCCGAACACAAAGCGGTCACCCAGCTTGAGGATCGCGGCCAGGCGCTCTACCCAGACTAGATCAAGTTGCGCCTGTTGCACCTTCGGCATCTCTGCGAGTTTTTGTCGCAGGGCTTCCAGCGCCGGCTTGTCGACCTCGTTCGGCGTTACCAGCACCACGCCCGGCAGCGGGTTCTGCGGCAGCTCCTTGAGCGCCTCGCCCAGGCCGGATTGCTGCTGGAACTCTTCGAGAGCCTGGTCGCGGCTGATGTACTCGGCCTCGGCTACCCCCGGGATGTTCTTGATATCGTCACGCAGCGCTTCGCCTTCCTTGCTGCTGGTGTCCAGGTTCAGGTACAGCGAAATCTGCGCCGCCCGCTGCCAGGAACCGCCCAGGCGCTCCACATTATTAAGCAACAGCGACAAGCCCATCGGCAGGCTCAAGGCCACCGCCATGACCAGGCAGGTGAAAAAGCTGCCAATCGGCTGCTTGCCCAGGCGCCGCAGGCTGTCCAGCAGGCTGGCGCGATGGCTTTCGATCCAGGCGTGCACCAGGGTGCCGAAGTCCGGGCCGTCGTCGTCGTCGTGCTTCTTCTTTTTCGGTTGCGGGTCGGCCGGTTTCGGCGCCACGCGTTCGGATACTTTAGGGCTGCGTGTAGCACTCATACGCCAGCCTCCCCATCGCCGATCAGGCGGCCGCGTTGCAGGGTCAGCATGCGATGGCGCATACGGGCAATCAGGGCCAGGTCGTGGCTGGCGATCAAGACGCTGGTGCCCAGGCGGTTGATGTCTTCGAACACCCCCATGATCTCGGCCGCCAGGCGCGGGTCGAGGTTACCGGTGGGTTCGTCCGCCAGCAGCAAAGCCGGGCGATGGACGATGGCACGGGCGATACCGACACGCTGTTGCTGGCCGGTGGACAGGTCGCCGGGAAAGAGGTCGGTCTTGTCCGACAAGGCTACACGCTCCAGGGCCGAGTCCACGCGCTTGACGATCTCGGCCTTGGACAGCCCCAGTATCTGCAACGGCAGGGCCACGTTGTTGAACACCGTGCGGTCGAACAGCAACTGGTGGTTCTGGAATACCACGCCGATCTGGCGGCGCAGGAATGGAATTTGCGCATTGCTGATAGTGGCCAGGTCCTGGCCCGCCAGCAGCAACTTGCCGGTGGTCGGGCGTTCCATGGCCAGCAGCAGGCGCAACAGCGTACTTTTGCCCGCGCCTGAATGGCCGGTGACAAACAAGAATTCGCCGCGACGCACTCGAAAGCTCAGCTCATGCAAGCCCACATGCCCGTTGGCATAGCGTTTACCGACCTGTTCGAATCGAATCATGAACGCTCCCGCTCGGCAAACAGTGCCTGTACAAAGGGTTCGGCTTCAAAGGTGCGCAGGTCGTCGATGCCTTCACCGACGCCGATATAGCGAATCGGCAACCCGAACTGTTTGGCCAGGGCGAAAATCACACCGCCCTTGGCCGTGCCGTCGAGCTTAGTCAATGCCAGGCCGGTCAGTTGCACCGTCTGGTTGAATTGCTTGGCCTGGCTGATGGCGTTCTGGCCGGTACCGGCGTCGAGCACCAGCAAGACTTCGTGGGGTGCATCGGCGTCAAGCTTGCCGATCACGCGGCGCACTTTCTTCAGCTCTTCCATCAAATTGTCTTTGGTGTGCAGGCGACCGGCGGTGTCGGCGATCAGCACGTCAATGTTGCGCGCCTTGGCGGCTTGCACAGCATCGAAAATCACCGACGCAGAGTCGGCACCGGTGTGCTGGGCAATCACCGGGATCTTGTTGCGCTCGCCCCACACCTGCAACTGCTCGACGGCTGCGGCACGGAAGGTGTCACCGGCGGCGAGCATGACTTTCTTGCCTTCACCTTGCAGCTTCTTGGCCAGCTTGCCGATGGTGGTGGTCTTGCCAGCGCCATTAACCCCAACAACGAGGATGACGAACGGCTTTTTCGGGGTGATCACCAGCGGCGCTTCAACCGGCTTGAGCATGGCGGCCAGCTCAGCCTGCAGGGATTTGTACAGGGCGTCGGCGTCGGTCAACTGCTTGCGCGCGACCTTCTGCGTCAGGCTCTGGATGATCACGGCGGTGGCTTCGACGCCCACGTCGGCGGTGAGCAGGCGGGTCTCGATGTCTTCCAGCAGCTCGTCATCAATGACTTTCTTGCCCAGGAACAGGCTGGCCATGCCTTCGCCAATACTGGCGCTGGTCTTGCTCAGGCCCTGCTTGAGGCGGGCAAAAAAACCGGTTTTGCTGGTTTCGGTGGAGGCGACGACAGGCTCTGGCTCGACGACGGCAGGTGCGGCAACAACCGGTGCCGGCACTTCAACGACGGGCGGTACTTCAGCCACCACCTCTACCGGCGCCGGCTCAACCACTGCAGGAATCGGCGGCACGACGTGCTCGGCCTGAACATCCTCCACCAACGCCACAGGCTCTTCGGCCACCGGCAGCTCCAACCAGGGCTTGTGCTCCGGCTCCGGCTCCGGCTCGGCCTCGACGACCGGCTGCAACACCGGCTCAGCCATCGGCAACACCACCGGAACTGGCGTCTCGGCAACCGGTTCGGCTTCTATTACGGGTTCAGGGGTCGGTTCAGCGTGAACCTGCGGCTGTTCGACGACGGTTTCCTGCGGCTTTTTGCGCAGCCATCCGAACAGGCCTTTCTTCTCGCCAGCCGCAGCTGGGGTCTTCTTGTCGTCGTTGGAACCAAACATGGAGACGGCTATCTCAAGGTAGCGACGCGCCACAGGGCGCGTCGGTAAATAAAATTCGATGCGTAACAGACTGTTTTTTAGCCAGCTCGTTCATGCGCAACATTTTGTAAGGCCTAAATAGAGCCTCAACAAGACAGCCGCAGTGGCCGTCCCTAGGTCGGATCAGTATCCTAGCACCTCCTCGCCCGCCGACGCTAAGACCAAGCGGGCAGCCCAACAGGTTTAAAAACGAATGAATGCTCTAGCCCGCCGCGCCGCAGGCCTGCTGTTCAGCACAGTTTGTCTGCCTCTCTCAGCTTTGGCTGCCGATCCACAACCCACCCATGAATTCACCCTCGATAACGGCCTCAAAGTGGTCGTGCGCGAAGATCATCGCGCGCCGGTGGTGGTTTCCCAGGTTTGGTACAAGGTTGGCTCAAGCTACGAAACACCGGGCCAGACCGGTTTGTCCCACGCCCTGGAACACATGATGTTCAAGGGCAGCGCCAAGGTTGGCCCCGGCGAAGCCTCGCTGATCCTGCGCGACCTGGGCGCCGAAGAAAACGCTTTCACCAGCGACGACTACACCGCGTATTACCAGGTATTGGCCCGTGATCGCCTGGGTGTGGCCTTTGAGCTGGAAGCCGACCGCATGGCCAGCCTGCGCCTGCCGGCAGACGAGTTCAGCCGGGAAATCGAGGTAATCAAGGAAGAACGCCGCCTGCGCACCGACGATAACCCCATGTCCAAGGCGTTCGAGCGCTTCAAGGCCATGGCGTTCCCGGCCAGTGGCTACCACACGCCGACCATCGGCTGGATGGCCGACCTGGACCGCATGAAGGTCGAGGAACTGCGCCACTGGTACCAATCCTGGTACGTGCCGAACAACGCCACCCTGGTGGTGGTCGGCGACGTGACCCCGGACGAGGTGAAAAACCTCGCCCAACGTTACTTCGGCCCGATCCCCAAGCGTGACGTGCCGCCGGCAAAAATCCCGATGGAACTGGCCGAGCCCGGCGAGCGCCTGCTGACCCTGCACGTGCAGACCCAACTGCCAAGCGTGTTCCTGGGTTTCAACGTGCCTGGCCTCGCCACCGCCGAAGACAAACGCTCGGTGCAGGCCCTGCGCCTGATCTCGGCCCTGCTGGACGGCGGCTACAGTGCACGGATCTCCGAGCAACTGGAGCGCGGTGAGGAACTTGTTTCCGCGGCTTCCACCAACTACGACGCCTACACCCGTGGCGACAGCCTGTTTACCCTCTCGGCCACGCCGAACCAGCAGAAGAAGAAAACCGTCGCCCAAGCCGAAGCCGGCCTGTGGCGCCTGCTCGATGAGTTGAAGGCCAAGCCGCCGACCGCCGAAGAACTGGAGCGCATCCGTGCCCAGGTCATTGCCGGCCTGGTGTACCAGCGTGATTCCATCACCAGCCAGGCCACGGCCATCGGCTCCCTGGAAACCGTTGGTCTGTCCTGGAAGCTCATGGACACGGAGCTTGCCGACCTGCAAAGCGTGACCCCGGAAGACATCCAGAAGGCCGCACGCACTTATTTCACCCGCGAACGTCTGAGCGTCGCCCATGTTTTGCCTGAGGAGACCGCTCATGAGTGATCGCAAAAACAGCCGCCTGATCCTGCCCGGCCTGATCGCCGTCACCCTGATGGCGGCCAGCGCCGTTTACTTTTTGCGCCCGAGCGAGTCGGTCGCCAGCCAGGCCCTGGACAAGGCTCAAACGGCCAGCACCCTGCAGTCCCTGGCGGAACTGGATGGCAAGGCACCGACCAACCGCAAGCTCGACGTACAAACCTGGACCACCGCCGAAGGCGCCAAGGTGCTGTTCGTCGAAGCCCACGAATTGCCGATGTTCGACATGCGCCTGCTGTTTGCCGCCGGCAGCAGCCAGGATGGCGACGTGCCAGGCCTGGCGCTGATGACCAACGCCATGCTTAACGAAGGTGTGCCGGGCAAGGATGTCAGCCAGATCGCCAGTGGGTTCGAAGGCCTGGGGGCCGATTTCGGCAACGGCGCCTATCGCGACATGGCGCTGGTGACCCTGCGCAGCCTGAGCGACAACGATAAGCGCACCGCCGCCCTGGCCCTGTTCGACCAGGTGATTGGCCAGCCGACGTTCCCGGCGGATTCCCTGGCGCGGATCAAGAACCAGATCCTGGCCGGTTTCGAGTACCAGAAACAGAACCCCGGCAAACTGGCGAGCATCGAGCTGTTCAAGCGTCTGTACGGCGACCATCCTTACGCGCATCCGAGCGAAGGCACCCCAGAAAGCGTGCCGAAAATTACCCTGGCACAGCTGAAGGCGTTCCATGCCAAAGCCTATGCGGCGGGCAATGCGGTGATTGCGGTCGTCGGCGACCTGACCCGTGCAGAAGCCGAGGCCATGACGGCCAAAGTGTCGGCATCGCTGCCCAAAGGCCCGGCCATGGCCAAGATCGCTCAACCGACCGAGCCAAAAGCCGGCCTGAGCCGTATCGAGTTTCCGTCCAAGCAAACCCACCTGCTGTTTGCGCAATTGGGCATCGACCGCGCCGACCCGGACTACGCAGCCTTGTCCCTGGGCAACCAGATCCTTGGCGGCGGCGGCTTCGGTACCCGTTTGATGAGCGAGGTGCGTGAAAAACGCGGCCTGACCTACGGCGTGTACTCCGGTTTCTCACCGATGCAGGTGCGCGGCCCGTTCATGATCAACCTGCAGACCCGCGCCGAAATGAGCGGCGGCACCCTGCGCCTGGTTGAGGATGTACTGGCTGATTACCTCAAGAACGGCCCAACACAAAAAGAACTGGACGACGCCAAGCGCGAACTGGCTGGCAGCTTCCCGCTGTCCACCGCCAGCAATGCCGATATTGTCGGGCAGTTGGGCGCCATGGGTTTCTACAACCTGCCGCTGAGCTATCTGGAAGATTTCATGAAACAATCCCAGGCCCTGACCGTCGATCAGGTCAAGGCTGCAATGAACAAACACTTGAGCGCCGACAAGATGGTCATCGTGACCGCCGGCCCGACGATTGCGCAAAAGCCACTACCGCCCCCCACTGATAAACCTGCCGAGCAGCCGCTCGGGGTTCCGGAGCATTAATGGCCAGTTCATCTCGCCCGAAAAAACCTGTCCACAACGTGCATAACGGTGTGGGCCAACTGCGCATCATTGGCGGTGAATGGGGCAGCCGCAAGCTGAGCTTCCCCGACGTCGTGGGCCTGCGCCCGACGCCCGATCGCGTGCGTGAAACCCTGTTCAACTGGCTCGCGCCGTACATAGGCGGGGCCAAAGTGCTGGACCCGTTCGCCGGCAGCGGCGCGCTGTTCCTGGAGGCGCTGTCCCGTGGCGCGGCCCAGGGCCAGGCGCTGGACGCCAGCAATGTGGCGGTGTCCAGCCTCAAGGAGCATCTGGGCACGCTGCGTTGCACCACCGGCCAGGTGCAGACGGCCGACGCGCTGCGCTACCTGGAAACCCAGGCAGCGACTGAATACGACGTAGTGTTCCTCGACCCACCGTTCAACCAGAACCTGCTGCCGACCGTGTGTGCCTTGCTCGAAGAGCGCCAGTGGCTGGCACCGGATGCCTGGATCTACACTGAGAGCGAGACCGCGCCGTCCACGCTCGGCCTGCCAAGTGGCTGGCGCCTGCACCGGGAGCAGAAGTCCGGGCGGGTGTATTACGCGTTGTGGCATCGTTTGGTCGAAAACGCCGCCTGATCGTGTGGCTAGAGATTGCTCCCGCTGGGCGGCGAAGCGGCCCTGAAACCTGCCAAGGTGTTCCGACTGAATAAACGCAGTGTTCTTGATGGGGCCGCTACGCGGCCCAGCGCGAGCAAGCTCGCTCGCCACAGTGAGTTCACTTGCCACCGAGAGCGTCATGACCCCTTCTTGCGACCTGTTCAAACCCGCCTTCGGCCTCGGCAATCCACACTTGCAGACACTGTGGGGGCCGCTGTGGCGGCCGACCACCCACATCGAGCGTCAGCGTGAGCGCCTGTGGCTGGAGGATGGCGACTTCCTCGATCTCGACTGGCATGGGCCTCATGACGTGCAAGCGCCTTTGGTGCTGGTGTTGCATGGGCTGACCGGTTCGTCCAATTCGCCCTATGTGGCCGGCCTGCAAAAAGTCCTCGCCACCCAAGGCTGGGCCAGTGCTGCGTTGAACTGGCGCGGCTGCTCGGGCGAGCCCAACCTGCTGGCTCGCAGCTATCACTCCGGCGCCAGCGAAGACCTGGCAGCCGCGATTGCTCATCTGCGCGCCAAGCGGCCTTTGGCGCCCTTGTACGCGGTGGGTTACTCCCTGGGCGGCAACGTGTTGCTCAAGCATTTGGGGGAAACCGGCGAGGCTTCAGGGCTGCAGGGCGCGGCGGCGGTGTCGGTGCCGTTTCGCCTGGATCAATGCGCGGATCGCATCGGGCTGGGGTTTTCGCGGGTGTATCAAAAGCACTTCATGCGCGAGATGCTGGCGTATATCCGCGTCAAGCAACGCCAATTCCTACAGGACGGTCGTGAGGATGGGCTCAAAACCCTGGAGGCACTGGGTTCTCTAGAGAAAATGCGCACGTTCTGGGACTTCGATGGGCGAGTGACGGCGCCGCTGCATGGTTTCTTGAGTGCCGAGGATTACTATCGCCGCGCCTCCAGTCGCTATTACCTGGGCGGTGTCCGCACGCCGACGCTGATTATCCAGGCGGCTGATGATCCGTTTGTGTTTGCGCACAGCTTGCCTGACGCCAGTGAGCTGTCGGACTGCATCGAGTTCGAGTTGCTGGCCAAGGGCGGGCATGTGGGGTTTGTGGAGGGTTCGCTGAAGCGTCCTGGTTACTATCTGGAGCGCCGGATCCCGCAATGGCTCCAGACCCAATACGGTCAATAGTGTGGGAGCTGGCCCACCGCTATCGCAGGCAAGCCAGCTCCCACATTTTAAGCAAGTGTTCACACCGATCGTTTAGTCGCCCTTCGCAATTTCCCGCGCCGGATTGGTAATCCACTCACTCCACGACCCCGCATACAACTTACCCAACGGGTACCCCGCCAGGCTCAACGCAAACAGGTTATGGCAGGCCGTCACCCCAGACCCGCAATACGCCACCAACTCCTGCGGCGGGCGCCCTTGCAGCTGCGCGGCAAAGCGTTGCTTGAGCTGATCAGCCGGTAAGAAACGACCATCACTGCCCAGGTTTTCACTGAACGCCGCGCATTGCGCGCCAGGGATATGCCCGGCAATCGGGTCGATGGGTTCTACTTCGCCACGAAAGCGCGGCTGGGCGCGGGCGTCGATCAAGGTCAGGCCGGGTTGGCCCAGGCGCTTTTGCAGGTGTTCGGCATCCAGCAACAGACGATGATCCGGCGTACCGGCGAAGGTACCTGGCTCAACCACGGGCGCGTCCAGGCTCAGGGGGAAACCGGCGGCATGCCAGGCCTTGAGGCCACCATCCAGAATAAACACGCCATCACGCTTGCCCAGCCAGGCCAGCAACCACCAGGCACGGGCGGCGTAGGCTCCGGGGCCGTCGTCATACAGCACCACATCGGTGTCGGCACTGATACCCCAGGCCCGCAGTTGCCTGGCGAACGTATCCGCCGCCGGCAAAGGATGACGACCGGTCACGCCCTTGGTCACCGGGCCGCTCAGGTGGCGCTCCAGGTCGGCGTATTGCGCGCCCTCGATATGCCCTTCGGCGTAACTGCACAAGCCATAGTCGGGGTCTTCCAGGGCAAAGCGGCAATCCAGGATCACCCACCCGCTCGACTGTTGGCGCTCGGCCAATTGCTGGGGGCTGATCAGTTGGGCAAGCGGCATGACTGACTCCTGTGAATACAAAGGGGAAAGGTCTTACTTCACTTCTTCCAGTGCCTGATTCAACGGCACGTAAAACTCTTTGAACAAGGCGTCCACCGCCTCTTTGGCCTGCGGCGTGACAAACCCCGCCTCCAGCACCAGCACCTGATAGACCCCACGCTTGATCGCCTCGGCGCTCAGGTGGGTGGATTTTTCATTGGTGGTACACAAAAAGCGCACCCACGAGGTGAGGATGATCCACGCATTCAGGGTCAGGGCTTCGGTTTGCACCGGGTCCATATTGAGAATGCCGGCATCGACAAAGCCCTGGTAGATCGCGCCGCCCTGGATCAGGCAACGCTGGGAAAAACGCCGGTAGCCGGTCGCCAGTTCCGGGTCGCTCTCCAGCAGGTGTTCGAGGTCGCGATGCAGGAAGCGATAACGCCACATGCCGGCCAATACGGCTTGCAGGTAAAAGCGTTTATCCTCCACCACCATCGTGCGTCCCTGGGGTGGGCGCAGGAAACTGTCTACCAACGCTTCATATTCGCGGAACAGCACGGCGATAATCGCCTGCTTGTTAGGGAAGTGGTAGTACAGGTTGCCCGGGGAAATTTCCATGTGGGCGGCAATGTGGTTGGTACTGACACTGCGCTCGCCCTGCTGGTTAAAAAGCTCCAGGCTGGTTTGCACAATGCGCTCGCTGGTCTTTACTCGTGGTGCCATAGGGGATCAGCTTCTATACACGGGATGGGGCATCTTACGGCCTAACCCGGCCAGGATAAATCTGGATGTTACTGCAATGTTATTTGACAATTTAGAGCAATGACTCTAAAAATCCAGGCAGACCAATAACAATCGGTGCCGCGCCATGTCTGCCAACGTTGCCTACCTGCAAGATTCCCAGGCGCTGGATCAACTCCAGGACCTGTTCGACGCCCAACGCCGCGCCTATGCCGCCAACCCGATGCCGCCGGCCGGGCAGCGCCAGCAATGGCTCAAAGCTCTGCGGGATCTGCTGAGCGACGAACGCCAGGCGCTGATCAATGCCATCAGCCAGGATTTCAGCCATCGCAGCGCCGACGAAACCCTGTTTGCCGAATTGATGCCTAGCCTGCATGGCATTCACTACGCGAGCAAACACCTCAAGGGCTGGATGAAACCTTCCCGCCGCGCTGTAGGCATTGCCTTCCAGCCCGCCTCAGCCAAAGTCATTTACCAGCCACTGGGGGTCGTCGGCGTCATCGTGCCGTGGAACTACCCGCTGTACCTGGCCATCGGCCCGCTGGTTGGGGCATTGGCTGCCGGTAACCGGGTGATGCTCAAGCTCAGCGAATCCACGCCGGCCACCGGCGAGCTGCTCAAGGCGTTGCTGGCCAAGATCTTCCCCGAGGACCTGGTGTGCGTCGTGCTGGGCGAAGCTGACGTGGGCATGGCGTTTTCCAAGTTACGCTTCGATCACCTGCTGTTCACCGGCGCTACCAGCATAGGCAAGCACGTGATGCGTGCGGCGGCCGAAAACCTCACGCCGGTGACCCTGGAGCTGGGCGGCAAATCGCCAGCCATTGTCTCGGCCGACGTGCCGCTCAAGGATGCTGCCGAACGCATCGCCTTCGGCAAAGCCTTGAACGCCGGGCAAACCTGCGTGGCGCCGGATTATGTGCTGGTACCGGAAGATCGCGTGGAGGGCTTTGTCGAGGCCTATTCCAAAGCCGTGCGCGGGTTTTATCCGACGCTGGCCGACAACCCGGACTACACCGCCATCATCAACGAACGCCAACTGGCCCGGCTCAATGCCTACGCCAAGGACGCCACCGACAAAGGCGCCACCTTGATCCCGCTGTACGAGCAAGGCCAGGCTCGGCGAATGGCCCACAGCCTGCTGTTGAATGTCAGCGACGACATGACCGTGATGCAGGACGAAATCTTCGGCCCGCTCCTACCCATCGTGCCGTATCGCGGCCTTGACCAAGCCTTTGCCTACATCAACCAGCGCCCACGCCCATTGGCCCTGTATTACTTCGGCTACAACAAAGGCGAACAAGCGCGGGTGCTCCACGAAACCCATTCCGGTGGTGTGTGCCTGAACGACACCTTGCTGCACGTCGCTCAGGACGATATGCCGTTCGGTGGCATCGGCCCGTCAGGCATGGGCCATTACCACGGTCACGAAGGTTTTCTGACGTTCAGCAAGGCCAAGGGTGTGCTGGTCAAACAGCGCCTGAACGCAGCGAAGTTGATCTACCCGCCCTATGGCAAGTCGATCCAGAAGCTGATTCAGAAGCTGTTTATCCGCTGATAACCGCCACCTTCGGGACTATAAAAACAATGAACCCCAGCCTGACTGATTCACCCGCGCTGTCACGGCGCGGCGTCTTGAAAATCGGCCTGTGTGCCAGCGCCTTCCTCGCCACCGCCGGGTTGGGCGCCAGCCTCAGCGGTTGCTCCAGCAGTACGCCAGCCAGCGGCTTTGCGATGTTGCGCACCAGCGACTTGCCGTTCTTGCGGGCTGTAATCCCGGTGCTGCTAGAAGGAGCGGCCAGTGCCGAGCAAGTGCTTGCCGGTATTGAGGACACCCTGAAAAAGCTCGATTACAGCCTGCAGCACTTGTCGCCCGAAATGTTCAAGCTCACCCAGCAATTATTCGACGTACTGGGCATGGGCATTACCCGCGGCCCGCTGACCGGTATCTGGGGCAGTTGGGAAAACGCCAGCAGCGAACAGATCCGCAATTTCCTGCACCGCTGGGAAAACAGTTACCTGAACCTTTTGCGCATGGGCCAGGGCTCGCTGCTCAAACTGGTGATCATGGCCTGGTACTTCCGGCCCGAGTCCTGGGCCCATTGCGGCTACCCCGGCCCGCCCAAGATCTAGCCTGGGCAATCCCCCAAGATTGCATCTTCCGACAAGAATAAGAGAGCACACCTATGCCCGTACCCGATCTGTTCCGCGACGGCCTGGCCCGTGGCTGGAAAACCCACAATGGCGCCGCCCTGGATAACGACCTGACCCTGGAAGCGGATGTCGCCATCATCGGCAGCGGCGCCGGGGGCGGTACCACCGCCGAAATCCTCAGCGCCGCCGGCTACAAGGTGTTGCTGATCGAAGAAGGCCCGCTTAAGACCAGCAGTGATTTCAAGCTGCTGGAAGACGAAGCCTACGCCAGCCTTTACCAGGAAGGTATCGGCCGCATGAGCAAGGACGGCGCTATCACCATCCTGCAGGGCCGGGCGGTGGGCGGTACCACCTTGATCAACTGGACCTCCAGCTTTCGCACCCCTGACGCTACCCTCGCGCATTGGGCCAGCGAATATGCGGTCAAAGGCCACAGCAGCGCCGAAATGGCGCCCTGGTTCGAAAAAATGGAACAGCGTCTGGGCATCGCGCCGTGGGCGCTGCCGCCGAATGCCAATAACGATGTGATCCGCAAAGGCTGCGAAAAGCTCGGCTACAGCTGGCATGTGATCCCGCGCAATGTGCGCGGCTGCTTCAACCTGGGGTATTGCGGCATGGGCTGCCCGGTCAACGCCAAGCAGTCAATGCTGGTGACGACCATCCCGTCCACCCTGGAAAAGGGCGGCGAACTGCTTTACCTGGCCCGCGCCGAACGGCTCACATACAGCGGCGACACCATCAGCAGCCTCGAATGCGTGGCCATGGACGAACGCTGCGTAGCGCCCACAGGGCGCAAGATCAGCGTGAAAGCCAAGCACTATGTGCTGGCGGGCGGCGGTATCAATAGCCCGGCCCTGCTGATGCGCTCGGACGCGCCCGACCCACACTCGCGGCTGGGCAAGCGCACCTTCCTGCACCTGGTCAATTTCTCCGCTGGGCTGTTCGACGAGGTGATCAACCCCTTCTACGGTGCGCCGCAATCGATCTACTCCGACCATTTCCAATGGCAGGACGGCACTACCGGCAAAATGTCCTACAAACTGGAAGCACCGCCCCTGCATCCAGGCCTGGCGAGCACCCTGTTTGGTGGCTATGGCAACCAGAACGCCCTGGACATGAACCAATTACCCCACACCCACGCCATGCTCGCCCTGCTGCGCGACGGCTTTCACCCCGACAGCCCGGGCGGTACGGTGGAGTTACGCGGTGACGGCACCCCAGTGCTCGACTATCAGGTCTCGCCCTACGCCTGGGACGGCCTGCGCCGGGCCTTCCACAGCATGGCCGAGATTCAGTTCGCGGCGGGGGCCAAATCGGTCAAGCCCCTGCATCACGACGCGCGCTTTGTGAACAACTTGGCCGAAGCGCGCAGCGTGATCGACGGTCTGAGCCTGGAACTGCATCGCACCACCCTGGGCAGCGCCCACGTGATGGGCGGTTGTGCCATGGGTGAAGATCCGAAAAATGCCGTTGCCGACAGCCTGGGTCGCCATCATCAGTTGCGTAACCTGTCGATCCACGATGGCTCGCTGTTCCCCACCAGCATTGGCGCCAACCCGCAATTGTCGGTGTACGGATTGACCGCGCAACTGGCGAGCGCATTGGCCGAACGTCTGAAAACGGCATGAAAAGACAGGGTATTCACGTTATCTATCTACATAAGTCGACTTGGCCCACCGGTAATGCTGCGATACCATCCGGTTCCCCAACGGACTCCGCCAGGACGACGCGATGAACCGAGTGTTGTACCCAGGTACCTTCGACCCGATTACCAAAGGCCATGGCGATCTGGTCGAACGCGCCTCTCGCCTGTTCGACCATGTGATCATCGCGGTCGCGGCCAGCCCCAAGAAAAACCCGCTGTTTCCCCTGGAACAACGTGTGGAGCTGGCGCAAGAGGTCACCAAGCACCTGCCGAATGTGGAAGTAGTGGGTTTTTCGACATTGCTGGCGCATTTCGCCAAGGAGCAGAACGCCAATGTGTTCCTGCGTGGCCTGCGTGCGGTGTCGGACTTCGAATACGAATTCCAGCTGGCCAACATGAACCGCCAATTGGCGCCGGACGTGGAAAGCCTGTTCCTCACGCCGTCGGAGCGTTATTCGTTCATTTCCTCGACGTTGGTTCGTGAAATCGCTGCTTTGGGCGGAGATATCACCAAGTTCGTGCATCCAGCTGTAGCTGATGCACTGACATTGCGCTTCAAGAAGTAAGACTCATTGTGGCGAGGGAGCTTGCTCCCGCTGGACTGCGCAGCAGTCCCAATCCTTTCATCCCTCACCACAGAGACAGGCTCGCACTGCGGGCGCCAATGCGGCACAATTGCGCGCATTAGTTTTCAGATGCCTTGGCAGAGTGCCCTGGCAGGAGTTTCCATGTCCCTGATCATCACCGACGATTGCATCAATTGCGACGTCTGCGAACCCGAGTGCCCGAACGCCGCCATTTCCCAAGGCGAAGAGATCTACGTGATCGACCCCAACCTGTGCACCCAGTGCGTCGGCCACTACGACGAACCGCAGTGCCAGCAGGTATGCCCGGTCGATTGCATTCCTCTGGACGAGGCACACCCTGAGACTGAAGAGCAGTTGATGGAGAAGTACCGCAAGATTACCGGTAAGGCCTAAGCCTCTTTATGGCCCGTAAAGGCCTCATCGCGGGCGAGCCAGCTCCCACACTTGGATATGTGAATACTTCAAATGTGTGAGCTGGCTTGCCCGCGATAGCGATATCAGCCCTCACCCAACCATCAGCTCTGACACCTAGGGCAAAAAACACTCGCCCGCTGCCCCAGCACCACATTGCGCAGCTCAGTGCCGCAGACCTTGCACGCCTCGCCGCCCCGGCCATATACGAACAGTTCCTGCTGGAAATACCCCGGCTGCCCATCGCCACCGATAAAGTCCCGCAACGTGGTACCGCCCCGCTCGATGGCAGCGGCCAGCACCCGCTTGATCTCAATCGCCAGCTTCAAATAACGCCCGCGTGAAATTCCCCCGGCGGCGCGGCGCGGGTCAATCCCCGCTGCAAACAGCGCCTCTGTCGCATAGATATTGCCCACGCCCACCACCACCGCGTTGTCCATGATGAACGGCTTCACCGCCATGGACTTGCCGCGTGACAGCTGGAACAAACGCTCGCCATCAAACAGGTCGGTCAACGGCTCCGGCCCCAGCCGCATCAGCAACTCATGGTTGTGCGGGTCGAGGCTCCAGAGCATCGCACCGAAGCGCCGCGGGTCGGTGTAGCGCAGGGCCATACCCGATTCCAGCTCGATATCCACATGTTCATGCTTGGCCGCCGGCATACCTACCTCAACCAGGCGCAAGTTGCCCGACATGCCCAGGTGGCTGATCAAGGTGCCCACTTCGGCATTGATCAACAGGTATTTGGCCCGGCGCTCCACCAGCACGATGCGCTGCCCCGACAGGCGCACATCCAGGTCTTCCGGAATTGGCCAGCGCAGGCGCCGCTCACGCACTACCACGCGGCTGACGCGCTGGCCTTCCAGGTGCGGGGCAATGCCGCGTCGGGTGGTTTCGACTTCTGGTAACTCGGGCATGTGTACCTCTTGAATGACGGGTCAGTGCGCGCCCAGTTCGCGGATCGACAACTTCAGGCTCTCGAAGTCGTAGTCCGACAGGCCCACGTAATCCAGCACCAGATGGCCGATGGCATTCCACTCATGGTCCACCGCCTGGTTACCCAGTACGCGATAGGACGAACAGATATGCTCGGCCATCTTCAAAATTGCCAGCAGGTTCTTGAGCTGCGGGTTGCGCGACGTCTCATCGCTGAAAATCGCCAGGACGTTATGGTGATTGGCGATGGCGTCGGTGACATGCTCCGGCAGGCGCCAGGATTTGGCGGTGTAGTAGCCGACCACGGCATGGTTGGTGTGGAACGCATTGTTCTCAGTATCGACCACGCGGCAATCAGGGCCGGCGTTGGCGTAAGCCTGTTCCAGCACGGACATGTAGTTGGGGAAGCGCTTGAGCATCAACGGCACGCCGCAATCGTGGAACAGGCCCAAGGCATAGGCCTCGTCGACGGTTTGCGAGCCGGTGCGCTTGGCCAGTGTGAGGCAGGTCATGGCCACATCCTGGGCGGTGTCCCAGAAGCGGTTGAGGGTGACGATGGTGTCGTCGCTCATCTCGCCCTTGATCGACTGCGCGTTGATCAAGTTGATGATTGAGCGGCTGCCCAACAGGTTTACCGCGCGCTGGATCGATGCAATTTTGTTGCTCAGGCCGTAATACGGCGAATTGACGATCTTGAGCAGCGCGCCGGACAAGCCCGGGTCCTGGGAGATCAACCTTGCAATCACTTCCAGGTCCGGGTCGGGCATGTACTGCTCCATCTGCAAATCCACCATGATTTGCGGTTGAGGCGGCACGCTGATGCCTTGCAGGGCCTGTTGGATCTGCTCGGCGGAAAGCTCTTGGGACATAAGTACACACTCTGGGCTAGGCGCGAATTCTACCCCTTATGCAGATGTGGCCGACACCCAAAAACCCAAGTGAAACCCGATCGAATGTGGGAGCTGGCTTGCCTGCGATAGCATCACCACCGTACGTCTGATACACCGCACCGCCCGCATCGCAGGCAAGCCAGCTCCCACATGAAAGAGTGCGCAAAGGGTATACTCCCGCTCTTTTTTCCGGAGCGACGTCATGTCCCTGCCAAGCCTGCGTCTCAAAGCCAACGCCGATCGTCGTTTGCGCAACGGCCACCTGTGGGTCTACAGCAACGAAATCGACGTGGCCGCCACCCCACTCCACGGCTTCCAGGCAGGCGACCAGGCTATCCTGGAAGCGGCCGGCGGCAAGACCCTGGGCATCGTGGCCATGAGCCCGAACAACCTGATCTGTGCCCGCCTGCTGTCGCGCGACATCAAGTTGCCGCTGGACAAGTCGCTGCTGGTACACCGCCTCAACGTGGCTCTGTCGCTGCGTGACCGCCTGTTCGACAAGCCGTTCTACCGCCTGGTCTACGGTGATTCCGACCTGCTGCCGGGCCTGGTGGTCGACCGTTTCGGCGACATCCTGGTGGTACAGATCGCCTCGGCGACCATGGAAGCCCATAAAGAAGACGTGATCGCTGCGCTCACCCAGGTGCTCAAGCCCAGCGGCATCCTGTTCAAGAACGACTCCGCCGCGCGTGACGCCGAAGGCCTCAACCGCTACGTCGAAACCGTGTTCGGCCTGGTGCCGGAGTGGGTGGCGCTGGAAGAAAACGGCGTGAAATTCGAAGCCCCGGTGATCCAGGGCCAAAAGACCGGCTGGTTCTACGACCACCGCATGAACCGCGCCCGCCTGGCCCCGTATGCCAAGGGCAAGCGTGTACTGGACCTGTACAGCTACATCGGCGGCTGGGGCGTGCAAGCCGCCGCCTTTGGTGCCAGTGAAGTGTTCTGCGTCGACGCCTCCGCCTTCGCCCTCGACGGCGTAGAGCGCAACGCCGCGCTGAACGGCGTTGCCGAGAAGATGACCTGCATCGAAGGCGACGTCTTTGAAGCGCTTAAAGAACTGAAAGCCAGCGAAGAACGCTTCGACGTGATCGTCGCCGACCCACCGGCCTTCATCAAACGCAAAAAAGACATGAAAAACGGCGAAGGCGCCTACCGCCGCCTCAACGAGCAAGCCATGCGCCTGCTCAGCAAAGACGGCATCCTCGTCAGTGCTTCTTGCTCCATGCACCTGCCGGAAGACGACCTGCAGAACATCCTGCTGACCAGCGCCCGCCACCTGGACCGCAACATCCAGATGCTCGAACGTGGCGGCCAAGGCCCGGACCACCCGGTGCACCCAGCGATTGCCGAAACGCGCTATATCAAGAGCATTACGTGCCGGTTGTTGCCCAATAGCTGATGGCGTTCCCCTGTAGGGACTTACGGGTTCCTACAGGTTTTCAGGAAATGTCGTACTGCCCCAGGCTTTGACTTTCAGTAGCGCAGACTCGATCCGCGCCCCTCTCATGGAACCGAGGCTCGCGCATGTCGAAGGCAATTACACAGGCTGAAAAACCGTTCTTGGTTTTCTGGCTGATGAGCATGACTTTGCTGGGCGTCTTCCCCCTTGACGTCGTACTGCCCTCCTTTCCCGCCCTGGCGGAACACTTCCATACCTCGACCACCCATATCGCTCGATCCGTCAGCCTGTTCGCCATTGGGTTTTCCTGCTCAATGCTGCTGATCGGCCCGCTGTCCGACAGGGTCGGCCGCAAGAAGTTACTACTGGTCAGTATGGTAGTGGCCATCCTGGGTGCAGCCGGGTGTCTGGCCGCCAGAAACACACCCCAATTCCTGTTCTTCCGAGTCATTCAGGCCATAGGCTGCGGTGGTTTCATACTGTCCCAAGCGCTGGTGCAGGACCTTTTTTTCGGCAGGGAACAGGAGCGGTTGCGCATAGCAATGGCCACGGCCGGAGGCATCTTCATCTCGATTTCCCCGGTGCTGGGCGCATGGCTGCAATTGCACTGGGGATGGAAAGCCAGCTTCTACGCGTTTATCGCCCTCTGTGCCGCGACGTGGATTATGGCTCACCGATTACTGCATGGCGGCTTCCCTCCAACCGCGCCAAGCGAGCGGGGTATTTTCAGGGCCTACGCCAAGGTTTTCGCCAACAGACATTTCGCCAGCTACGCCACGATCTCCGCGATCACCTTCGCCTGTCATTTCTCATTCATCGTTGTGTCACCGCTCATTTTCATGGACCAGTTAAAGCTGTCACCCCATGAGTACTCATTGACCTTGCTTCTCTACGGCGCCGCCTACGTAGTGGGTGGCCTCTGTGCAGGCGTCCTGCACAAACGGCTGCCGGCGGCTACCCAGATGGCAGTCGGGCTGGTTCTGATCGCTATCTCTGGCGTGGTCATGCTGCTATTGGCTTACCTGTTCGGCTTATCAACCCCGACAGTGTTGGTGCCCATGCTGCTCTGCACGGCGGGCACCACCATCACCCGGCCCATTTCCAACTCCAAGGCCATGAGCCTGTTTCCAGACAATGCGGGAGCCGCGGCTTCCGCCGTTGCGGCAGTGCTGTTCATTGCTGGCGGCTGTATCAGTGCGTTTATCAGCACCTTTACTCACCAGTTGAGTACTGCGCTTGGCTTGTGTTTTCTGATTCTGAGCCTCGCCGCCCTTGCGTTGAACTCATGGGCACGGCGCCACCCGCACGTCCTGTAGCGGCTAACTTCAAGGTTGCGCCCATTCCCTCCAGCCGCCAGCGGTGTAGAATCGGCCCTATTCATCGCCAGTCATCCCCCGGCGGGTTTATGAGCTCGAGGCCCAAGCAAGCGGCGATCCCGCGACGCGAGTGGCAACTTCCGGACACACGGCCATTTTCTGAGTGTTCCAGTCGTCAATTAGAAGCTCACTCCCCTTTAGTACTTGATTAGCCGCCCGGAGTGCTCCAATGCCTGATTACCGCTCGAAAACATCCACCCACGGCCGCAACATGGCCGGTGCGCGCGCGCTGTGGCGTGCCACGGGGATGAAAGATGACGACTTCAAAAAGCCGATCATCGCGATTGCCAACTCGTTCACCCAATTCGTGCCGGGCCATGTCCACCTCAAGGACCTGGGCCAACTGGTCGCCCGCGAGATCGAACGCGCCGGTGGCGTGGCAAAGGAATTCAACACCATCGCCGTGGACGACGGTATCGCCATGGGCCATGACGGCATGCTGTATTCCCTGCCGAGCCGCGAGATCATCGCCGACTCCGTGGAGTACATGGTCAACGCCCACTGCGCCGACGCCATTGTGTGCATCTCCAACTGCGACAAGATCACCCCCGGCATGTTGATGGCTGCCTTGCGCCTGAACATCCCGGTGATCTTCGTCTCCGGCGGCCCGATGGAAGCCGGCAAGACCAAGCTCGCCTCCCACGGCCTCGACCTCGTCGACGCCATGGTGATCGCCGCCGATTCCAGCGCTTCTGACGAGAAGGTCGCCGAATACGAGCGCAGCGCCTGCCCGACTTGTGGTTCGTGCTCCGGCATGTTCACCGCCAACTCGATGAACTGCCTGGTGGAAGCCCTGGGGCTCGCCTTGCCGGGCAACGGTTCCACACTGGCCACTCACAGCGACCGTGAGCAGTTGTTCCTGCAGGCCGGCCGTACCATCGTCGAGCTGTGCAAGCGTTACTACGGCGAGAACGATGAGTCGGTGTTGCCGCGCAATATCGCCAACTTCAAGGCGTTCGAAAACGCCATGACCCTGGACATCGCCATGGGCGGTTCCACCAACACCATCCTGCACCTGCTGGCCGCCGCCCAGGAAGCCGAGATCGATTTCGACCTGCGCGACATCGACCGCCTGTCCCGTCACGTGCCGCAACTGTGCAAGGTCGCGCCGAACATCCAGAAGTACCACATGGAAGACGTGCACCGCGCCGGCGGGATCTTCTCGATCCTCGGTTCCCTGGCCCGTGGTGGCCTGCTGCACACTGACCTGCCGACCGTGCACAGCAAGTCCATCGCCGAAGGCATCGCCAAGTGGGACATCACCCAGACCGACGACGAAGCCGTGCACACCTTCTTCAAGGCCGGCCCGGCCGGTATCCCGACCCAGACCGCGTTCAGCCAGTCGACCCGTTGGGACACCCTGGACGCCGACCGTGAAAACGGCTGCATCCGCAGTGTCGAGCACGCCTACTCGCAAGAAGGCGGCCTGGCCGTGCTGTACGGCAACATCGCCCTCGACGGCTGTGTGGTCAAAACGGCAGGCGTGGATGAGTCCATCCACGTCTTCGAAGGCCGCGCCAAGATCTACGAAAGCCAGGACAGCTCGGTACGCGGCATCCTCGCGGACGAAGTCAAGGAAGGCGATATTGTGATCATCCGCTACGAAGGCCCTAAAGGCGGCCCGGGTATGCAGGAGATGCTTTACCCCACCTCCTACCTGAAATCCAAAGGCCTGGGCAAAGCCTGCGCCCTACTGACCGACGGCCGTTTCTCCGGCGGTACTTCGGGCCTGTCCATCGGCCACGCTTCCCCGGAAGCCGCTGCCGGTGGCGCGATTGGCCTGGTGCAGGATGGCGACAAGGTGCTGATCGACATTCCGAACCGCTCGATCAACCTGTTGATCAGCGATGAAGAACTGGCGGCACGCCGGGTTGAGCAGGACAAGAAAGGCTGGAAGCCAGTGGAGAAGCGCCCGCGCAAAGTCACCACCGCATTGAAGGCCTACGCGTTGTTGGCCACCAGTGCCGACAAAGGTGCGGTACGCAACAAAGCCATGCTCGACGGCCTGTAAGCCCCGTGCATAAAAAAGCCCCGCCAGGTGCGGGGCATTTTTATGCCTGGCCAAAACCTCCACAACACCGAGGATCAACTGTGGGAGCTGGCTTGCCTGCGATAGCTATAGGCCTGCCGGTGAGTTCTTGTTTGGCACACCGCCATTGCGGGCGAGCCAGCCCCCGCATTGGATATAGGTAATCTCTTAGAACTGTGGTGTATAGGTCATGGTGAACATCACATTGCGTGGGTCCCCGTAGTAGTTGCTGCCCCAGTTCGCGTTGTAGGCCGGGATGTAATACTTCTTGTCGAACATGTTGTTCAGGTTTGCCGCCACGGTGAATTCCTGGTTGATCTTGTAGGCCACCCGCGAATCCCACAATGCATTGCCCGGCACGCTGAACGTACGGTCATAGGCTTCGGTGCTGCTTTGCGCGGTCACACCGGCACCCACGCTCCAATGTTGCCAATCGCCCGGCAACTGGTAATCACCCCAGACCTTGAGCAAGTGCTTGGGGGTCCAAGTGCTGAAAATCTTGCCTTCGTAGGTGTCGTCCTTGAGGAATTCAGTGGTGTTGTAGGTGTAGCTGGAGGCCAGCTGCAGGCCTGGCAGCACCTCACCACTGAGTGTGGCTTCAAAGCCTTGGCTGCGGACCTTGCCAGAGGCGACCGAGCAGTACCAACCATTGCAGTTCATTGGCCCTTGCAGGTCCTGCACGCTACGGTTTTCCTGATCGTAACGGAAGATCGCAAACGAGGTATTGAGGCGCCCGTCAGCCAGCTCTCCCTTGATGCCCAACTCGTAGTTTTTGCCCTCGATAGGCTTGAGCAGGGAGCCGGAGGTGGTCAGGTTGGTTTGCGGCTCAAAGGCATCGGCATAGCTGGCGTAGGCCGACCACTGCTCGTTGAGCGCATAGACCAGGCCGGCGTAGGGCGTAACCTTGCCATTGGACTGGGTGGTATTGTCTTGCGGGGCACCATATGTGCCTTTGAAACCACTCTGGCCAATGTAGGAATAGTCATACCAACTGGTACGCGCACCGACGATCAACGTCAGCGGGTCCAGGACTTTCACACGCCAGGTACCATAGATGCCTTTCTGGCGAATGTCATACCAGCTCTTCGAGGCGGCACCCTCTTGGAACAATTGGTACTTGTCGCGCTGTGGGCGGTTGTGGTCGATGTTGAAGATATCCGCGCCGGGGTTTGAAGCCCGTGCCCACTGGTCGTCGGTGGTGAGCTTGGAATAGTTGGCGCCCAGCACCACTTCCTGCTGGAAGCCCAGCCCCTCAAACTTGCCGTTTACATACACATCCGCGCCGCGGCTCTTGGTATTGAAGTCGGTGATCCAATCTACATAGGGCACAGCGCCACCGCCGACGGGTACCGTGTCCCACGTCGCCTGGTAGGTTGCGTCGTTGTGCTCATCCATGGCTACCAGTGCGGCTTTCACTTTCCAGTTATCGTTGAAGCGGTGCTCGATGTCGGCAAACACCTGAGTCTGATTGTTGACGCTGCGGTTCCAACTGGCGCCGACAAATGTCGAACGCGGCAGACCGATATCACTGCCGTCGGCATAACGGGGCAACGACATGAAGTTGGGGCGCGAATGGCCCTTCTGGTTACTGATGCCCAGGCCGACGGTGGTGTCGGGAGTGAAATCGTAGTCGACGGCGCCATAAACCGTCTGGTTCCAGCCGCCCGCATAGTCGACGAAGGAATCGGTGGTGTCGTAATCCGCCACGAAGCGTCCGCGCAAGGTGCCTGCGGCGTTCAGCGGGCCACCGACATCGACCTGAGTGCCGTAGTGGTCCCATGAGCCAGCCTTGGCGGTAATGGTCGCCGTCGGCGCTTGCTGCCCGCGCTTGCGCACCAGGTTCATGGTGCCGCCGGGGCTGTTGGCACCTTGCAGCAAGGCGGCCGGGCCGCGCAGCGTCTCGACGCGGTCGTAAATGGCCATGTTTTCGGTGAGATAGCTGCCCAAGGTGTAAGTGTTACGTGGAATCCCCACACCGTCGTATTGCAGGGTGCCAACCTCGAAGCCACGGGAGAAGATGAACATACCGGAGCCGGGAGACTTGGTCGCTGTCAGGCCGGGCGTGCGCTTGACCACTTCAGAGAGCTTGGTGGTGTTCTGATCATCCATCTGCTTGCGGGTCATGACGCTGACCGACTGCGGGATGTCCTTGAGTTTTTGCTCGCCCTTGCCCAGGGTCACGGCCCCCGTGGTGTACGAGCCCGTGCCTTCGGTGGTGACGCCCAGGCGTTCGGCCGTGATGGTGGTGGCGCCCACTTCCAGGGCTGAACCTGGTACCACACGTTTTTCCAGGGTGACGGTATCGGCATTGATAAACGCCGCGCTCAGTCCCGTGCCGCCGAGCAGTTGCCCCAAGGCTTCACGCTGCCCCAGGTTGCCCTTCACACCCGGCGATATCACCCCCTGGGTCAACTCCCCATTCACTAGCACCTGAACCCGCGTCACCGCCGAGAACGCCGCCAGCGCAGCGTCCAGGCCCTGCCCGGGAATATCGAAGCGGTAGGTCTGGGCCTGGTTGGCCTCAGCGGCCTGCAGGTACGACGGCGCGATACAGCTAGCCAAGGAAATGGCCAAGGCCAGCAAGGGCCGTGTGGCGAATCGGTGTGCCATGAATGGTGCTCCCCGGTACAAAAGTCTGTGATCGGCGCCGCACTACTTGAGAGTGCTTACTATTTACGCCTCAGTGATCAAGGACGATGGCTTGCGGGGAAACCCTGAAAATATTTTGAGAAATTGCCGTCAGGACGCATTGCCTTCACGCAACACCAGCAAATACGGGGTGTAGTGCTCGGCACGCAGGTTGAGGGTGTATTCCAACGCCTTGAGCACGGCATCGGGTTTGTCGATTTCGAACACGCCGGACACTACCCGACTGCGCAACGCATCACCGAGCACCAGCGTCTTGCCGGGCCAGTAACGGTTCAGTTCAGAGACCACCACCGACAAAGGTTGCTGACGGAACACCAGTTGCCGCTGACGCCAGGCAAAGCCGCTGGCCGGGTCGAAACCGTGGACGTGTGCAAGGTGCCGGTCCTGATACTCCACGGCCCGCCCCGGTTCCAGATAGACCGGCGTGCCGCTCCCTGCACTGACTTCAACCTTGCCCTGCGCCACCTGCACACGCGTCTGGTCATCACGCCGCGCCACACTGAACTGGGTGCCGACCACTCGCACCCAGCCGTCGCCCGACTGCACCACGAAGGGCCGTGCGGGGTCCTTGGTCACATCGAAGAAACCTTCGCCACGCAGCAAACGAATCTGCCGCTCACCCGCACTCATGCGGATTTGCACCGCACTGTCGGTGTTGAGTTGAAGGTGGGAACCATCGGCCAGTTCAATGCTGCGCGACTCGCCAGTGCCAGTGGCGTAGTCGGCGCGCAAGCGGTCAAGCCAGGGAGTGTTCTGCACGGTCAGGCCCACGGCCAGCAACACGGCAGCCGCATACGCCCAGCGCCGCAGCGGTGTACGCCAGGTGGCCTGCTCGGCACGGCGAATGACGCGCGCCGGCTCACGCAGGCCGCCGAGCATCGCCTGCACTTCCTGCCAGGCATCATCCTGCGCCTGGCCCTGACCGAGCCACGCAGCAAAGGCGTCCATTTCAGCCGGGGTCAAGTCCTCGGCGTGCAGGCGGAAATACCAGCCGGACGCCTCTTCGAACAACACATCAGCAGTAGGCAGGGCAGTCATTACCGACGTCCTTGTGCATCGCAGGCTAGGCGCGTCTTGATGTACCCACGGCATTCAATCAAGGCGCGACGCAATTGGTATTCCACACTGCGCGGGCTGATCGACAGGCGTTCGCCAATCTCGCGGTAGGAAAGCTCGTCGACATGATAGAGCAGGAAGATCTGCCGAGTCGCCTCGGGCAGGCCCAGGATCGCATCCTGCATCAGTTGCTCCTGCTGATAGGCGGCCAGTTGTTCGTCGGCACCGGGGTTGCTGCAGGGCAGTTCTTCGCTCGGTGCGCCGGCATCCAGACGCTCGCGGCGGATAGCCTGGCGCTGGTGGTCGCGCACCAGGTTGCTGGCAATGGTGAAGAGGAACGCGGGTAGGTTATCGATCTTCTCGCCGGACTCCAGGCGCGCCAGGCGCAGGAAGGATTCCTGGGTCAGGTCGGCAGCCACCTGGGCGCTGCCGGTGCGGCGCGTGACGAAGGCTTCGAGGGCTTTCTTCTGCTCCGCGAACAGGCGCGCGATCTGCGTATTCCAGGAGGACACAGCACTACCTTGAGAAGAACGGACGGTTCAGGGAGTGCGCACGCTAGCAAAGAATGAGATTAGTTCGCAATTGATATCTATTTTGCCTTTGAGTCTGCGGTGTTCTTAAGACCGCCTTCGCGGGCAAGCCCGCTCCCACAGTTGACCGCGCCCAACATGAGAATGCGGTCGACGGTGGAAGCTGGCTTGTCTGCGATGCAGTGACTAGGTCTTACTGGATCTCTTCCGGCTTGACGATCACCCAGTTCTTGTCCGCCGTCACCGGCAGCCCTTCCTTGGCTTGCGCCGCCGCGTGCTTGGCGATCATGCCGTTGAGTTGGGTCATGTACTTGTCTTTGCGGTTGATCCACAGGTGGACGCCGCCCTTGGCCACGTCCACATCGTGGAACAGCATGTAGCCGTCGCTGGTCGGTGTGTCACCGCCGACAATCACTGGTTTTTTCCATTCGTCGATGTAGGTGAGGATCGCCGCGTGCTTGCCGGCCATCCAGGTCGCCGGGGTCCACAGGTAGGGGGTCAGTTCCAGGCCGAGGTTGCTCTTCTCGTCATACTTGCCGGCAGTGATCTGTTTGCGTGCGGTGGTCAGCTCGCCGGTCTTGCGGTCCTTGAGCATCGTGGTCACGCCGATAACGTTCTGGGGTTTGACGTTGTAGCCGTACTTCGGATCAGCCGCGACCATGCGCACCAGCTCCTCGGACGCGGCGGTCATCACATAGACCTCGATGCCGTTTTCCATCAGTTTGTTGTACAGCTCGGCCTGGCCGGTGAAGACTTTCGGCGGCTGTACCTCGGATTTTTTCACCACGTCGCCTTCGAAATAGCTGACCGGCACGGGCTTGCCGGAGGCCATCAGTTCGTCGACCTGCACTTTGAGTTCCTTGAGGGTGAAGCCGGAAAAAATCTGCGCAACCCAGGGGTAGCAGACCATGTCGTCGACTTCGCACAGGCGATAGTAGTAGCTGAACAGACTTTCCTTGTGGTCGGCGGTGTCTTTGAAGGGGATAAGCTTGAGCGAAGGGTCCATGGTTTCGCGGGTGATCAGGCCCTTGTTTTCCATGAATGGCAGCAAGGACTCTTCAAGGTCGTAGCGGTAGCTGGTGTTGTCCATGTCGAACACCGCGTAGTTACCCTTGTTGGCGTTGGCGGCGATCATTTCGTTGAGTTGTTTGGCGGCAGGTGCCGGCCAGTGTTTCAACTCGGTGGCGGCAAACGCCTGGCTGGCGAGCCCGAGGCAAAAGGCGGCGGATAACAGTAGTTTCGGCGCGAGCTTCATAGGCGTTGTCTCCCTCAAGTGAAAGACATCGACGCTAACAAATCCGTATGACAGTTATCGCCCGAGCGCGACCGCTGACGTCGCGATTGCGCCAAGCGCATACGCCTGGGCGTCAAACGCTTATTCCAAAAACGACAGTCACCATTCCATATTGGTATTAAATCAATATATTTCAAGCTGTTAGGCTTCCCGGTTCGCAATCGCAGGCTCACGCGATTGGCTGCCTTCTCAACGGAGCTTCAATGAATCTGCCCTTGATTCTCAATTTATTGGTGTTCGTGGCCCTGTTGCTGGGCCTGGCACAAACCCGCCGTACCCACTGGAGCCTCGCCAAGAAGGTGCTGTTCGCCCTGGTGCTGGGCGTGCTGTTCGGTGCGGCGTTGCATACGATCTACGGCGACGGCAACCCGGTGCTCAAAGCTTCGATCGGCTGGTTTGACCTGGTCGGCAACGGCTATGTGCAGCTGCTGCAAATGATCGTGATCCCGCTGGTGTTCGCCTCGATCCTCAGTGCCGTGGCGCGCCTGCACAACGCCTCGTCCCTGGGCAAGATCAGCTTCCTGACCATCGGCACGCTGCTGTTCACCACGGCCATCGCTGCCCTGATCGGCATCGGCCTGACCAACCTGTTCGGCCTCACTGCCGAAGGCCTGGTGGCCGGCACCCAGGAAATGGCGCGCCTGCAAGTGATCCAGAGTGATTACGCAGGCAAGGTTGCCGACCTGAATATCCCGCAGTTGCTGCTGTCGTTCGTACCGGCCAACCCGTTCGCCGACCTGGCCCGGGCCAAGCCGACGTCGATCATCAGCGTGGTGATTTTCGCCGCGTTCCTTGGGGTTGCCGCGCTGCAACTGCTCAAGGACGACGTGGAAAAAGGCCAGAAAGTCCTTAACGCCATCGACACCCTGCAAGCCTGGGTGATGCGCCTGGTGCGCCTGGTGATGAAGCTGACCCCCTACGGTGTGCTGGCGCTGATGACCAAAGTGGTCGCCGGTTCCAACCTGCAAGACATCATCAAGCTGGGCAGTTTCGTGGTGGTGTCGTACCTGGCCCTGGGCCTGATGTTCGTGGTGCACGGCCTGCTGCTGTCCTTGGCCGGGATCAACCCGCTGCGCTTCTTCCGCAAGGTGTGGCCGGTGCTGACCTTCGCCTTCACCAGCCGCTCCAGCGCTGCAAGCATCCCGCTGAGCATTGAAGCGCAGACCCGTCGCCTGGGCATCCCGCAATCCATCGCCGGCTTCGCCGCCTCGTTTGGCGCGACCATCGGCCAGAACGGTTGTGCCGGTCTTTACCCTGCGATGTTGGCGGTGATGGTCGCGCCGACTGTGGGCATCAACCCCTTGGACCCGCTGTGGATCGCGACCCTGGTGGCGATAGTGACCTTGAGTTCGGCGGGCGTTGCCGGCGTGGGCGGCGGTGCGACCTTTGCCGCGCTGATCGTGCTGCCAGCCATGGGCTTGCCGGTGTCACTGGTGGCGCTGTTGATTTCCGTGGAGCCGTTGATCGACATGGGCCGCACGGCGTTGAACGTGAATGGTTCGATGACGGCGGGGGCGATTACCAGCCAGATCATGGGGCAGACGGATAAAGCGTTGCTGGATGCCGATGAGCATGCCGAGTTAGCGCAGGTCTGATAGACCGCTATCGCAGGCAAGCCAGCTCCCACATTTAATGTATTCACACATCAAACTGTGGGAGCTGGCTTGCCTGCGATGCTTTTAGGCTTTTTCCCACACCTCGAAGTTGTAGGCCGGCTTATCACCTTCAGCCGGATTCTCGACATTCGACACCAGCTTCCACTGGTTCCCATCAAACTGCGGAAACCACGCATCCCCTTCCGGGCTCAGCGCCACGCGGGTCAGGTATAAGCGATCGGCCTGTTCCAGCCCCTGCGCATACAACTGCGCGCCGCCGATCAGCATCAGCTCGTCCACGCCTTGCGCCTTGGCCCATTCCTCAGCGCGCTCGACCGCTGCACCCAGTGACGGAAAAACTTCCGCACCTTCCAGCACAAGATCGGTCTGACGGCTGACCACCAGGTTCAAGCGCCCCGGCAGCGGTCGGCCCAGGGAATCCCAGGTCTTGCGCCCCATGATGATCGGCTTGCCAAGGGTGGTGGCTTTGAAATATTTGAAATCCCCCGGCAAATGCCAGGGCATGCTGTTGTCGACGCCGATCACACGGTTTTCACCGAGGGCTGCGATCAGGCTTAAAGGGAGAGTTTTTTTCATGGCGACGAGAATACCAGAGCGGCGAGCCAGCGGTTATGCTCCAACCTCATCAACACGACAGGACGGCGCGTGACTGCACTGAACCCGCTGCACAGACTTTGGCTGACAGAAACCGTGCGCCTGCGCGAAGAACACGCCGGCCCCCTGGAAGACCTGGAAGCCAACCGCTTGGCCCGTACAGCCGGGGGCGACCTGGCCACGCGCATCCAGCAGCGTGCGCTGCACCTGGCCGAGCGCGATGGTTTGGCCGCCGCACTCAGCCGCTGGCTGCAAGGCGCACGCCTGGCGCTGTTGTTACTGGCGGCGGTCGCCGTCATCAGCGGCGCCGGTTTGGCGTTCGCCGCGCTGGGTAATGGCCTGGCCGCGGTGAATGTGTTCTGGGCCTTGGGCAGCCTGCTCGGCCTGAACCTGATCTTGCTGATCAGTTGGGCCCTGGGCCTGCTGTTTGCCGGCGAACACAGCGCCAGCCTTGGCCGGCTGTGGTTGTGGCTCAGCGAGAAACTGGCCCGTGACGCCAAGGCCGCGCAACTGGCCCCGGCGTTGTTGCTGTTGCTGCAACGGCAAAAACTCAATCGCTGGGCGGTGGGTGTGCTGGTCAACAGCTTGTGGTTGCTGGCCTTGCTCAGCGCCCTGGTGATCCTGCTGACCCTGCTCGCCACCCGCCGCTATGGGTTTGTGTGGGAAACCACCATTCTCGGCGCCGATACCTTTGTCGCCGTGACCCAGGCCCTCGGCACACTCCCGGCTCTGCTCGGTTTCAACGTTCCCACCGTGGAGATGATCCGCGCCAGCGGCGACTCCGCGCTGAATATCGAAAGCGCCCGCCAGGCCTGGGCGGCCTGGCTGGTGGGCGTGTTGCTGGTCTACGGCCTGCTGCCGCGGTTGATCCTTGCCTTGCTGTGCCTGTGGCGATGGAAACGCGGGCGCGCAGCGTTGCACCTGGACCTCAACCTGCCCGGCTACGCCCAACTGCGCGAACGCCTGATGCCCAGCAGCGAGCGCCTGGGGGTCAACGATGTGGCGCCCGAACACCTGCACCCGATCAGCGGCGGCGCAAGTGAGCTGGAGAGTGATGGCGCCTTGCTGGTCGCCATCGAACTCGACGACCAACACCCCTGGCCCCCCAAACTGCCTGCCAACGTCAAGAACGCCGGCATCCTCGACAGCCGCGAATCACGCAACAAACTGCTGGAGCAACTCAGCCGTTTCCCACCCGCGCGCCTGGCCATCGCCTGTGACCCGCGCCGCTCGCCCGACCGTGGCAGCCTGGCACTGATCGCCGAGCTGGCACGCAGCGCCACCGACACTCGCGTATGGCTGCTGCAGGCACCACCGGGCCAGGCGCTGGACGCCGAGCGCCTGGGCGACTGGCATGCCGCGTTGCAACAGCTTGAAGTGTCGTTTGCCGATTGCGCGCCGCTCACTTGGCTGGAGACAGGTCATGACTAAACCGCTGAAACTCGCCGTGGTCGGCCATACCAACGTGGGCAAAACCTCATTGTTGCGCACCCTCACCCGCGATGTCGGCTTTGGCGAAGTGTCCCATCGCCCCAGCACCACGCGGCACGTGGAAGGTGCACGCCTATCGGTAGATGGCGAAGCTTTGCTGGAGCTGTACGACACTCCCGGCCTGGAAGACGCCATCGCCCTGCTCGATTACCTGGAACGCCTCGACCGCCCCGGCGAACGCCTGGATGGCCCTGCGCGGCTGGCGCGTTTCCTGGAAGGCAGCGAGGCGCGCCAGCGTTTCGAACAGGAAGCCAAGGTGCTGCGCCAGTTGCTGGCCTCCGATGCCGGCCTGTACGTGATCGACGCTCGCGAGCCGGTGCTGGCCAAGTACCGCGACGAACTGCAAGTGCTAGCCAGTTGCGGCAAGCCGTTGTTGCCGGTGCTCAACTTTGTCAGCAGCAGCGACCACCGCGAACCGGACTGGCGCGAAGCCCTGGCCCGCCTCGGCCTGCATGCGCTGGTGCGTTTCGACAGCGTGGCACCGCCCGAAGACGGCGAACGCCGGCTGTATGAAAGCCTGGCCCTGCTGCTGGAAAACTCACGGCCGCAGTTGGAACGCCTGATCCTCGATCAAGAAGCCCAGCGCCAGGCTCGCCAGCAAAGCGCCGCCCGCTTGATCGCCGAACTGTTGATCGACTGCGCGGCCTGCCGTCGCAGTGTGACAACCGAGAATGAGCCCCAAGCCGTCAGCGACTTACGCAAGGCCGTGCGCCAACGCGAACAAAAGTGCGTTGAAGCCCTGCTCAAACTGTTCGGCTTTCGCCCACAGGACGCGGCGGCCAGCGACCTGCCGCTGCTCGACGGTCGCTGGGGCGATGACTTGTTCAACCCCGAAACCCTCAAGCAACTTGGCGTGCGGGTCGGCGGCGGGATAGCTGCCGGAGCCGCTGCCGGTGCTGGCGTGGATCTACTGGTCGGCGGCCTGACCCTTGGCGCCGCGGCCCTGGCAGGCGCTATCGCTGGTGGCGCCCTGCAAACCGCACGCAGCTACGGCAGTCGCCTGCTCGGCAAGATCAAGGGCCAGCGCGAGCTGACCGTCGACGACAGCGTATTGCGCCTGCTCGCCTTGCGCCAACGCCAACTGCTCAAGGCCTTGAACCTGCGCGGCCATGCGGCGATGCACAGCATCAAGGTCGACACGCCCCAGGACAAAACCTGGCGCGAGGGCAAACTGCCCGACGCCTTGAACAAGGCCCGCGCCTATCCGCAATGGTCATCCCTCAACCCTCACGCGAAACTAAGCCAGGCCGAGCGCCAGGAGCAGGTTGAAGCCCTGGCCCAACGCCTGGACCAGACCTGAACCGCCAATGCCTGCCTGTTCCGGGTTCATCACGCTTCTCCCCATAACCTGCGGATATTGCGCTCGGCCATGGCCGGCCCCACGCTCATCCCTACGCCGGTGTGCATCAAGGCAGCGCTGACGCCAGGTGCCGCCTGCACAAACGAAAACGGCCCGGGGCCGCGAGCGCCGTAGACGCCTTGCCAGCGCTCGACCACCTGGATGTTGCACCCCAGGGTCTGCTGCGCCAGCTCGATCATCCAGTCATCGATCTGCTCGGCATTGAAGGGCGTCGGGTCGCTGTCGTAATGGTGGGAATCGCCGATGATCAGCTCGCCATGGGGCGTGGGGCTTATCAGTAGGTGAATGCCGTGTTCCTGCAGATGTGGCGTTTCGCGCAAGATCTGCGCCTGCACCGCGGCCGCTTCCGGCAGGTCGGCAAAGGCGCCGTAGTGCACGCAACTCAAGCCGGTGAGCAGCGCGTGTTGCAGGTTCAGATTAAGCACCGGCCGCGCACGCAGCATTTGCAGGCGGCAGGTGTGCGGGTTGAGCGGGGCGATGGATTCGGCCAGCAGGGTCTGATAGTCGTGGCCTGAACAGACAACGATCTGCTCACCGCGAAAGCTGCCGGCCGTGCTGTGCAGCTGGCCCGGCTCTACGTCACGTACCAGCGTGGAAAAGTGAAACTCCACGTTCAGGTGCTGGCTCAGGTAATGGATCAGCGCCGGGATCGCCTCGCGGGAGTACAACTGCTGGTCATCCTTGCCATGCAGGGCGGCGCGGTGATGGCGGAACTGGCCGGCGTACAGGTCGTTCATGGCAGCGCCCTGCAGCAGCTCGACGTTGTAGCCGTGCTCCCGCGCGCGCCCGGCGCAGAAGGCTTCGAGCAGATGTTCTTCGGCTTCGGTGCGGGCGAACAGGTAGGAGCCATTGCGCTTGAGCGCCAGGCCCGCCGCTTGCGCCCACTGGCCCCAGATTTCGCGGCTTTCCCGCGCCAGCTCCAGCATTGGCCCTGGTGGTTGACCGGTGACCAGTGCCTGGCCGAAGTTGCGCACTGAGGCGCCCAATGGCGTGGCGCTGCGCTCGAACACCTTGACCTTGAGGCCGCGCCTGGCGGCAGCATAGGCATGGGAAAGGCCGAGGATGCCGGCGCCGACGATCAGTAAATCGCTGTGTTGTGTCATGACATGATGTTCCTGTCCTTGAGGCCGCAATCGCAGGCAAGCCAGCTCCCACACTTGAACGGGTTCACACGTCAAAATGTGGGAGCTGGCTTGCCTGCGATGAGGCCATCAGCCCTAACGAAAGTCCTACTGCCCGGCTACCTTCTCCGACTTACCGTCATAACGCTTACGCCATTCGGCCAGGATGCTGTCACGGTTCCTGGAAGCCCAGACAAAGTCGTTCTTGATCAACCGTTGCTCATAGTCCGCCGGCAATTCGGTCTGCGGCTTGGCGATACCCGGTTGCGCGAGCACGGCGAAGTTTTCCTTGTACAGGTCCATCGCCGCGGTGCTGGCAGAGAAGTCGGCGAGTTTTTTCGCCGCGTCGGCATGGGCAGTGCCCTTGATCACAGCGGTGGCTTCGATCTCCCAGCCAAGGCCCTCTTTGGGCAGGATGATCTCCAGCGGCGCGCCCTGGCGTTTGAGCTGAACCGCCGGGTATTCGAAGGAAATGCCAATCGGGAACTCACCGGACGCCGCCAGCTTGCACGGCTTGGAGCCGGAGTGAACGTACTGGCCGATGTTCCGGTGCAGGTCGTCCATGTACAGCCAGCCTTGCTTCTCGCCGAAGGTCTGGAGCCAGGCGCTGACATCCAGGAAGCCGGTGCCTGAAGACGCCGGGTTAGGCATCACGATCTTGCCCTTGTATTCGGGCTTGGTCAGGTCCTGCCAGCTCACCGGTTTGGTGAGGCCTTGCTTCTCGGCTTCGACGGTGTTGAAGCAGAGGGTGGCGGCCCACACGTCCATGCCCACCCAGGCCGGAGGGTTGGCGGCGTCGCGGTAGTGCTTGCCGATCTTGTCCAGGTCCTTGGGCGCGTAGTTGTCGAGCATGCCTTGCTGATCGAGGATCGCCAGGCTGGAGGCGGCCAGGCCCCACACTACGTCAGCCTGGGGGCGTTCTTTCTCGGCCAGCAGTTTGGCGGTGATGATGCCGGTGGAATCGCGCACCCACTTGATCTCGACGTCGGGGTTGGCCTGTTCGAAAGCTTTTTTGTAGGTCTTCAATTGCTCGGCTTCAAGGGCCGTGTACACGGTCAACTCGGTCTTGGCGAATGCATTCAGACTGAATGCCGTGAGGACTGCAGCGACCAGCGCCAGGGGCTTGAACATGGAGCACCTCCTTCAGGGATGTTTATTGGCCAGGTGCGCGCTGGCGCCAGGCTTGGGAGCGGCGCAGCGCGCCACGTGAAGCCCACGCCAGCAGCAGCGAGACGCTGGCCGAGGTGAACAGGATCAGGGTCGACATGGCCGCCGCGCCGCCCACATTGCCGGCGTCGTCCATGTTCAGCACGGCGACGGCGGCGAGGATGGTGTCGGGGCTGTAGAGGAAGATCGCGGCGGACACGGTGGTCATCGCCGAGACAAACAGGTAGCGCAGGATGTCCAGCAGCGCCGGCAGACAGATCGGCACCGTGACGCGCAGATAATGGCGGTACAACGGTGCCTTGAGGGACAACGCGGCGGCTTCAAACTCGGCGTCCAACTGGCGCAAGGCGGTGGTCGCAGTCATCTGCGCGGTGGTCAGGTAGTGCGCAATGGTGCACACCACCAGCAACGCCATGCTGCCGTACAACACATGCAACGGGTTGCCGTTGAGGTTGAAGAAGAACACGTAGCCCAGCCCCAGGACCAGGCCCGGCACGGCCATCGGCACGAAGCTGAGCATGCGCAGCGCCAGGTTCAGGTTTTTCTGGCCCTTGGTTTTTTCCATCAGATAGGCGCCGGTGAAAATCAGCACGCTGCCGATCAACGCCGTGCACAGCGCCATGGTCAGGCTGTTGCGATAGGCCAGCCAGCCGCCGCCGGCGGTGTCTTCGAATTGGTAGTGGTTGAGCGACAGCGACAGGTTGTAGGGCCAGAATTTCACCAGCGAGGAGTACACCGCCATGCCGAACACCAGCAGCAACGCCGCGCAAATCAGCAGCACGACGGCCAGATAGCACCCGTCGCGCAGCCGCGATGGCGCTGGCTGGAACACCTGGGCGCGGCCACTCATCGCGTCGCCATGCCGACGGCGCAACCAGGCATCCACGCCAAAGCTGAACAGTGCCGGCAGCAGCAACACCATGCCGATCAATGCGCCGCGACCGAACTGTTGCTGGCCGACCACCGCCTTGTAGGCTTCCAGCGCCAGCACCTGATAATCGCCGCCCACCACCACCGGTACTCCGAAGTCGGTGATGGTCAGGGTGAACACCAGGCAGAATGCGGCGAACACCGCCTGGCGCGTGGCCGGCCAGGTAATGCTGCGAAACGCCCGTGCCGGGCTGGCACCCATGCTCGAAGCGGCGTCGAACAAGCGTGCATCCGCCAGGGACAACGCCGACAGCAAAATCATCAAGGCATGGGGAAAGGTGTAGATCACCTCACCGAGCACAATGCCCCAGAAGCCGTAGATATTTTCCGAGAACAAGCCGCGCAGCAGGCCCTGGTTGCCGAACAGATAAACCAGGGCAATGCCCGGCAGCATCGACGGCGCCATCAATGGCAGCAATGACAGGCCGCGCCAGATGGACTTGCCGGGGATCAGCGTGCGTTGCAGGGCATAGGCAAACAAGTAGGCCAGCGGTACGACGATGGCCGCGACGCTGAGGGAAACTTTCAGGCTATTGCCCAGCAACCAGTGGAAGTTGGCGCTGCCCAGCAGTTCGCGAGCGGCTACCAAGCCACCGCCCTGCCCGGCTTCGCTGCTGAAGCCGCGCCAGAAGATCGCCAACAGCGGCAACAGCACCGCCACCACTAACAGGCCCAGCCAGAGCCACTTGCCGCCGACCACGAAGAGGCGGTCGCCCCACTCGGCGCGTGATACCTGACGCAGCACCGGCAATGTCATCACAGCCCCCATCTTAGGCAAACACCTGCAGGCTGCGCGGCGGCAACGCCACCCAGATGTCCTGGGCGCCCAGGCGCGGCATCGCTTCCGGCGCCAGTTCAGCCAGCAACGCATGGCCCGGCAATTGTTCCAGCTCAAAGCTCATGCGGCAGCGGTTACCGAGAAAGGTGATCTCGCGAACCTTGGCCGGGAACAGGTTTTCTTCATGCACCGGCGGGTTGACGCAAATGGCTTCCGGGCGGCAAAACAAGCGGCCGGACTGGGCGACACCCGCGTCCTCAGCCAGGCGCATGTTCAACCCACCCACCTGGGCATGGCTGGCGCTGTTACGGCTGAACGGCAACCAGTTGCCCTGGCCGACAAACTCCGCCACGAACGGCGTGGCCGGGCGGTCGTAGATTTCCTGGGGCGTGGCGTACTGCTCGACCTTGCCGTTGTTCATCACGGCGATGCGGTCGGCCATCAACATGGCTTCGTCCTGGTTGTGGGTCACCATCAAGGTGGTGATGCCCAGGCGCCGCTGCAGTTGGCGCAGTTCGGTGCACAGGTGCTCGCGCACCCGGGCATCGAGGGCAGACATCGGCTCATCCAACAGCAATAACGACGGCGCCGGCGCCAGTGCGCGGGCCAGGGCGACGCGCTGTTGCTGGCCGCCGGAGAGTTGGCCCGGGTACTTCTTTTCGCTGCCCACCAGCCCCACCAGCTCAAGCATCTGCGCGACCCGCTTGCGCACTTCATCGCGGCCGCTGCCGTTGAGGCCGTAGCCGATGTTCGCTTCAACGCTGAGGTTGGGAAACAACGCGTAGGACTGGAACAGAATGCCGTAGTCCCGCGCCTGGGGTGGCAGCAAGGACACGTCCCGCTCGCCCAGGTAAAGCTCACCGCTGTCCTGGCGCTCCAGGCCGGCGATGCAGCGCAGCAGTGTGGTCTTGCCGCAGCCGGAAGGGCCCAGCAGGCACACCAGCTCGCCGGCGGCGACGTCCAGGGAGACGTTGTCCAGCGCGGTGAAGGCGCCAAAGCGTTTCTGGATTTCGCGCACTTTCATCGGTGCGCCGGGTTGGGTCAGGGCTGTGTGCATGATGGCACCTCATCGAACGGATGAAGGCCATGCTAGGAGGGCAATGCGTAGCGGGTGTGGCAGAAAGGCAAAAGGAGGTGATAGTGGTATTGGTGGATTTGTGTAGGACTCACGACCGCTATCGCAGGCATGCCAGCTCCCACACTTGAATGGGTTCACCAATCAAAAATGTGGGAGCTGGCTTGCCTGCGATAGCTATTTAAAAGCCGCCATCAATGTTCAGAGGGGTGACATTTCCTGAGCCAGGCCAAGGAACGCCGCCGGCAGGCGCGCTCCTTTGCGCTCCTTGAGGCAATACAAATACTCAGGAATCTGCGGTGCATTCTCGATGGTCAGCACGCGCAACTGCGGGTCATGGGGCACTTCCTGGCGGGCGATGATGCTGATGCCGATATTGCGCAGCACCGCCTCGCGAATCGACTCACGGCTGCCAATCTCCAACAACGGCCCATATCCGACACCCGCATTCTTCAACATCTCTTCCGTCAGCCTGCGGGTGGTGGAGCCCGCTTCACGCATCAGCAAGGTATGCCCGACTAGCGCGCTCAACGGTACGTGATCGAGCTTGGCCAACGGGTGATTGCGGTGCACCGCCAGCACCAGCGGGTCGGTGCCCAGCACGCGGCGGATCAGCCGGGCGTCTTCCAGCAATTGCGATGAGGCCGCGACATCGACGCGGTAATCGTCCAGCGCCTCAAGCACCTGCTGGGAGTTGCCGATTTCCACCGACACGTCCACCTGGGGCAGGCGCTCGCGAAAGGCTTTGACCAGATCGAGGATATAATACGGCGCCGTTGCGGCAATTCTCAGCGCACCCTGGACCTGGCCGTTGTTGCGCAGGAAAAACTCGATATCCGCTTCCTGCTGCAACAGCGCCTTGACCATCGGCAATAGCCGCGCGCCTTCGTCGCTGACGGTGAGGCGGCGGCCGCCACGGTAGAACAACTCGACGCCGTAGTGGCTTTCCAGGTTGCGAATCTGGGTGGTCACCGTGGGCTGGCTCAAGCCGAGTTTCTTCGCCGCCTGGGTAATGCTGCCCAGGCGGGCGACCATGAAAAACGCCTTTAACTCAGCACTCAGCACACCACCCTCTCATCCTCTATTTGCGCACCAGGCGCAGGCCATTGAACACCACCAGCAGGCTCACGCCCATGTCGGCGAAGACCGCCATCCACATGGTCGCCATGCCCATGAACGTGACGGCCAGGAAGATCGCCTTGATCACCAGCGCCAGGGCGATGTTCTGCTTGAGGATACTCGACGTTTGCCGCGACAACCGAATGAAAGCCGGAATCTTGCGCAAATCATCGTCCATCAGCGCCACGTCGGCGGTCTCGATAGCGGTATCGGTGCCCGCTGCGGCCATGGCAAAGCCGATCTCGGCACGAGCCAGGGCCGGGGCGTCGTTGATACCGTCACCGACCATGCCCACCCGATGGCCCTGGCCGTAAAGGGTTTCGATGGCTTGCAGCTTGTCGGTGGGCAACAGGTCGCCCTGAGCCTGGTCGATACCCACCTGGGCCGCAATAGCCTTAGCAGTGTGGGTGTTGTCGCCGGTGAGCATCAGGGTCTTGATGCCCAGGTCGTGCAACTGCTGAATGGCCTCGCGGCTGCTCTCCTTGACCGTGTCGGCCACGGCAAACAGCGCCAGCGGGCCAGACTTGTCCAACAGCAACACCACGGACTTGCCTTGTTTTTCCAGGGCAAAGAGTTTCTCTTCCAAGGCCTCGGAACACAGGCCGAGGTCTTCCACCAGGCGGTGGTTACCCAGGTGATAGGTCTGGCCGTTGATGTCACCCCGCACACCGCGCCCGGCCAGGGCCTCGAAGTTATCCACAGCGTGAGTCGACAGGTTTTTATCCACAGCCGCGTTGGCAATCGCCAGGGACACCGGGTGATCGGAACGCGATGCCAAGCTGGCCGCCAGGGCCGGCGCGCTGTCTTCGATATTCGGGAACAACGGAAGGTAGTCGGTTTGCACCGGTTTGCCGTGGGTGATGGTGCCGGTCTTGTCGAGGGCCAGGTAGTCGAGCTTGTAGCCGCCCTCCAGGTACACGCCGCCCTTGATCAGGATGCCTTTGCGCGCCGCTGCTGCCAGGCCGCTGACAATAGTCACCGGGGTGGAGATCACCAAGGCACAAGGGCAGGCCACCACCAACAGCACGAGAGCGCGGTAGATCCAGTCAAACCACACGCCCGCCATGAACAGCGGCGGAATCACCGCCACGCCGAGGGCAAACAGGAAGACGGCCGGGGTGTAGACCTTGGAGAAACTGTCGACAAACCGCTGGGTCGGGGCGCGTGCGCCTTGAGCCTGTTCCACCGCGTGGATGATCCTCGCCAGCGTGGAGTTGTTGGCCGCGGCGGTGACCTTGTACTCCAGGGAACCGGCCTGGTTGATGGTGCCGGCAAACACTTTATCGCCCACGGTTTTGTCTATCGGCAGGCTTTCCCCGGTGATCGGTGCCTGGTCGATGGTGGACTGACCGGCCGTGACTTCACCGTCGAGGCCGATGCGCTCGCCAGGCTTTACCCGCACAATCGCGCCAAGATCAATGCTTTTGACCTCTTGTTCCAACCAGGAACCGTCGACCTGGCGCACCGTGGCCTGTTCCGGGGTCATCTGCATCAGGCCGCTGATGGCGTTGCGCGCCCGGTCCAGGGACTTGGCCTCAATCAACTCGGCCACGGTGAACAGGAACATCACCATCGCCGCTTCCGGCCACTGGCCAATCAGGATCGCGCCCGTCACCGCGATGCTCATCAAGGCATTGATATTGAGGTTGAAGTTCTTCAGGGCAATCCAGCCCTTCTTGTAGGTGGTAAGGCCGCCGCTGAGAATCGACACCAACGCCACCAGCGCGATTACCCAGGTGGGCGCCACACCAGTGAAGTGCAACACCTCAGCCCCCAAGGCACCCACGCCCGACACCGCCAGCGGCCACCAATGTTTCTTGGCGGGCGGCGCGGCAGCGGGGCTGCCTTCTTCGATAGGGTCGGCCTGCATGCCGATGGACTTGATTGCCTCAATGATCGGCGCCGTGTTCGGCAGGTCATGGGTGACGCCGAGGATGCGGTTGATCAGGTTGAATTCCAGTTGCTGCACGCCAGCGAGCTTGCCCAGCTTGTTCTGGATCAGCGTCTGCTCGGTAGGGCAGTCCATGGCTTCGATGCGGAAGGTGCTCAGGCGCGAGCCGGCGGTGGGCGCTTCACTCAAGGTCACGATGGCAGGCCCGGCAGCGCCGGAGCAGCAGGAGCCGGAATGGCCGTGGTTATCCACTGGCGTGAGTTTGGCAGGCCCATGGTCATGTTTGTGATCATGGCCGTGGTCATGAGCGTGATCGTGATCATGCTTGTGGTCGTGCTTGTGCGGGGTATGAATGGAGTGGCTCATCAGGTCGCGTCCGTAAAGGTGCCTGTTGCCAAGTAAAGACCCTGTAGCCACTATAGGGTCAAGCACCCATTTGGAGATTGCTGCGATGAAGATCGGCGAACTGGCCAAACTCACCGATTGCCCGGTGGAAACCATCCGTTATTACGAGAAGGAAAACCTGCTGCCGCCTCCGGCACGCACCGACGGCAACTACCGCGTATACACCCAGGCACATACCGAGCGACTGACCTTTATCCGCAACTGCCGCAGCCTGGACATGACCCTTGAAGAAATCCGCAGCCTGCTGGGGCTGCGTGACAGCCCCCAGGACCAGTGTGAAAGCGTAAATGCGTTGATCGACGAGCATATCCATCATGTGAAAGCGCGGATCGATGGATTGTTGGCCTTGCAGGAGCAACTGCTGGACTTGCGCCAACGTTGCGGCGGTGGGAACCAGTGCGGGATCTTGCAGCAGTTGGAGGTCAGCGGAGGGATTTCGGCCAGCGAGGCCGAGCCTTCGCATGTGGGCAGAAGCCACGGCCATTAACTCAAGCGAACACCGAACCCATGTGGGAGCTGGCTTGCCTGCGATGGCGGTGGACCAGCGACATTGACGTCGCCTGACACTGCGCTATCGCAGGCAAGCCAGCTCCCACAATTTCTTCCCGCAACAGGCTTTAGATCGCCACGTCGGCCTTGATGCTTGGGTCGGCGTCGTAGCCCACGATTTCGAAGTCTTCGAACTTATAGTCGTAGATCGACGCAGGCTTGCGCTTGATCACCAGTTCCGGCAGTTTTTTCGGCGTACGCGCCAACTGGGTCTGGATCTGTTCCATGTGGTTGCTGTAGGCGTGGGTGTCGCCGGTGGTGACGATGATCTCGTGGGGGATCAGGTCGCACTGCTGGGCCAGCATGTGGGTCAGCAACGCCAGCGCAGCGGTGTTGTACGGCAGGCCCAGGAACACGTCGGAGCTGCGGATATACAGCTGCATCGACAGATGGCCGTCATGCACGAACGCCTGGTACAGCAAATGGCACGGCGGCAGGGCTTGCTTGCCGTTACGCGCGTTTTCCTGCGGGCTCTGGGTTTCGTCCGGCAGGTATTCGACGTTCCAGCCGTGGAACAGGATGCGACGGCTGTTGGGGTTGGTCTTGAGCGTGTGCACCATGTAGTCGATCTGGTTGATCGTGCCGCCGTCCTTGGTCGGCCAGGCCGTCCACTGCTCGCCGTAGACCGGCCCCAGGTCGCCGTCTTCGGTGGCCCACTCGTCCCAAATCTTCACGCCATTTTCGTTGAGCCACTTGATGTTGGTGTTGCCGCTCAACATCCAGATCAGTTCGTTGGCGATGCTTTTGAAGTGCAGCTTCTTGGTGGTCAGCAGCGGGAAGCCGTCGGCCAGGTTATGCCGATACTGACGCGCAAACACAGCCTTGGTGCCGGTGCCCGTGCGGTCGCCCTTGGTCAGGCCATTGGTCACGACGTCCTGCAGCAGTTCGAGATATTGCTTCATGTTTTTACCCGTATCGTTGAAGCCAAGACCTCCTGGTCTTGGCATTCGAATTTAAAGCGCGGCGTTCTTCAGCGGCTGCGGGCGATTGTACGCCCACCACAGCATGCCCAGGCCCGCCAGGATCATCGGCAGGCTAAGCACCTGACCCATGGTCAGCCAGCCCCACGCCAGGTAGCCCAACTGCGCATCAGGTACCCGTACGAATTCGACGATAAAGCGGAAAATCCCGTAGAACAGCGCGAACATGCCCGACACGGCCATGGTTGGGCGTGGCTTGCGCGAGAAGATATAGAGAATAAGGAACAGCGCCACACCTTCCAACGCGAACTGGTACAGCTGCGACGGGTGGCGCGGCAGTTGCGCCGGGTCGCTGAACGGCGGGAACACCATCGCCCAGGGTACGTCGGTCGGCTTGCCCCACAGCTCGGCGTTGATAAAGTTACCAATGCGCCCGGCGCCCAGGCCGATCGGCACGAAGGGTGCGACGAAGTCCATCAGCTGGAAGAACGACTTGCCATTGCGCCGACCAAACCACCAGGCGGCAATCATCACGCCGATAAACCCACCGTGGAACGCCATGCCGCCCTTCCACACTTCGAAGATCAGGGTCGGGTTGGCGAGATACGCAGACAGGTCGTAGAACAGCACATACCCCAGGCGCCCGCCGACGATCACGCCCATCGACATCCAGAACACCATGTCGGAGAGCTTCTCCTTGGTCCAGGTCGGATCGAAACGGTTCAGGCGCCGGGAAGCCAGCAGCCAGGCACCGCCGATGCCGATCAGGTACATCAACCCGTACCAATGGATTTTCAGCGGACCGATGGCCAGGGCCACCGGGTCGATCTGCGGGTAAGGCAGCATTGCGACTCCTCGTTAAAACATTTAGTCATGACGCACCGGACCATGCCGATGTGCGATTAAGCCTGCGTTACAGCTGCGAGATCAAATTAAGAAGTTCACATACACACCAAACAGCTCGGCATGTTAACGGATCAGAGGTGCGCGGCCCAACTTCGAGACGATGGAACACCGGCGCGTCTGTGGGTAGAGTGGCAAAAACACAAAAGGGGTCACCCGATGTGCCTGATTGTTTTCGCCTGGCGACCGGGCCATGCCCAGCCACTGATCGTCGCGGCCAACCGCGATGAGTTCTACGCCCGCCCCAGCCTGCCGCTGACCCAGTGGGCGGATGCGCCCCAGGTCTATGCCGGTCGCGATCAGGAGGCCGGGGGCACCTGGCTGGGGATGAACGCGGATGGGCGCTTTGCCGCCTTGACCAACATCCGCGACCCGCACCAGCCACCGGCACGCAAGTCTCGCGGCGAACTGGTTGCGCGGTTTCTCAACGGTTCGCTGCCGATCGACGATTATTTGGCCGATGTGAATGGCCGCTCGATTGAATATGCCGGGTTCAACCTGCTGGTGGGCACGCGGGATGAGCTGTGGCACTACAACGCCAATGACACCGAGCCTACGCTGCTGAAGGCTGGGGTGTACGGGTTATCCAATGCCGGGCTGGATACGCCATGGCCGAAGCTGGTGAAGGCCAAAGCAGCGTTCAGCGCCGGGCTGGAAAACCCCGAGCCTGAGGCACTGCTGGGAATTCTCAGCGACCCGCAGACTGCCCCGTTTGCTGAGTTGCCGGACACCGGCGTAGGCCTGGCGACTGAAAGCCTGCTGTCGAGCGTGTTTATCGCCAGCCCCAGTTATGGGACACGGGCAAGCACAGCGCTGATTGTGAATGCCGATGGGACGCGGCGGATGCTGGAGCGCAGCTTTGGCCCGCACGGTGGGCGGCTGGGTGAGGTGGACCTGATGTTTTAGCGTTGCTTGGACCACCGCTATCGCAGGCAAGCCAGCCCCCACTGGGGAATGCATTCCACAGGTGGGAGCTGGCTTGCCTGCGATGAAGGCGCCTCGGTCTAGAGGGTTTTGGCCGAGGCCGGGTTGATCATCCGGGTCAGCCCCAGGTTTTTCAGCGCCAATTGCAGCGAGCTGTGGATAACTTGCGGGTTGTCGATGGTCATCAACTCGGCGAGCAAATCCTTGGCCCTGCTCAACTCCACCTGGCGCAGCATCCACTTCACTTTCGGCAAGTTGGTGGCGTTCATCGACAGGCTGTCAAAGCCCATCGCCATCAACAGCACCGCCGCCGCCGGGTCACCGGCCATTTCGCCGCATATACTCACCGGCTTGCCTTCGGCATGGGCGTCGCGCACTACGTGTTGCAGCGCTTGCAGCACCGCCGGGTGCAGGTAGTCGTAGAGGTCGGCCACCCGTGGGTTGTTACGGTCCACGGCCAGCAGGTACTGGGTCAGGTCGTTGGAGCCTACCGACAGGAAGTCCACCTGCCGCGCCAGTTCCTTGGCCTGGTACACCGCCGCCGGGATTTCGATCATCACGCCAATCGGCGGCATCGGCACATCGGCGCCTTCGTCGCGCACTTCGCCCCAGGCGCGGTGGATCAGGTGCAGGGCTTCTTCCAGTTCATGGGTGCCGGAGATCATCGGCAGCAGGATACGCAGGTTGTTCAAGCCCTCGCTGGCCTTGAGCATGGCGCGGGTCTGGACGAGGAAGATTTCGGGATGGTCGAGGGTAACGCGAATACCACGCCAGCCAAGGAAGGGGTTGTCTTCCTTGATCGGGAAATAGGACAGTGACTTGTCGCCGCCAATATCCAGGCTGCGCATCGTCACCGGTAACGGGTGGAAGGCTTGCAGTTGCTCGCGATAAATCGCCAGCTGCTCCTTCTCGCTCGGGAAACGCTGGTTGATCATGAACGGCACTTCGGTGCGGTACAGACCCACCCCTTCGGCGCCGCGTTGTTGCGCACGGGCTACATCCGCCAGCAGGCCGGTGTTGACCAGCAGCGGTACGCGGTGGCCGTCGGGGGTGACACACGGCAGCTCGCGCAGCGAATCCAGGCCCTGGGCCAGTTGCTTCTCTTCTTCCACCACCTCGGCGTATTGCTTGCGCAGCACGTCGCTGGGGTTGGTGAATACCTCGCCGCGATGCCCGTCGACAATCATGTCGATACCATCGACCTTGGAATACGGCAGGTCCACCAGGCCCATCACCGTCGGGATACCCATGGCGCGGGCCAGGATCGCCACGTGGGAGTTACCCGAACCCAATACCGAGACCAGGCCTACCAGCTTGCCTTCAGGCACTTCGCCAAGCTGGGTGGCGGTCAATTCTTCACTGACCAGGATGGTGTTATCGGGGAAGACCATGTTGGTGCTGCGGTCTTCCTGCAGGTACGCCAACAGACGGCGACCCAGGTCGCGCACATCCGATGCCCGCTCGCGCAGGTAGGCGTCGTCCATCATTTCGAAACGGTTGACGTGATCGGTGACCACCTGGCGCAACGCGCCCTGGGCCCACTGGCCGGTCTTGATCACGGTCTTGACTTCGTTACCCAGGGACGCGTCGTCGAGCATCATCTGGTACACGTCGAACAGCGCACGCTCTTCGGGGCGCAACTGGGTGGCCAGCTTGGTCGACAGGTTGCGCATGTCGGCGCGCACGCCTTCGAGGGCGGTCTTGAACAGTTTGATCTCGGCGTCGATATCACTGACGCTCTTGTCCGGCACCACATCGAGGTCGGCTGGCGGCAGCATGACCACCGCGGTACCCACCGCGGCGCCTGGCGAACCCGGTACGCCGACGAACTTGGCTTCCTGGATGCCCTTGCCCTGGCGCCCCAGGCCGCGAATCGAGCCGGTCGCTTCGGCGTGGGCGATAACCCCGGCCAGTTGCGCGCTCATGGTCACCAGGAAGGCTTCTTCGCCTTCGTCGAACTGGCGACGCTCTTTTTGCTGGATGACCAACACGCCGACAACACGGCGGTGGTGAATGATCGGTGCGCCAAGGAACGAGGCGTAGCGCTCTTCACCGGTTTCGGCAAAGTAGCGATAACGCGGGTGATCGGCCGCGTTCTCGAGGTTCAGGGGTTCTTCACGCGTCCCCACCAGGCCCACCAGACCTTCATTGGGCGCCATGCTGACCTTGCCGATGGAGCGCTTGTTCAAGCCCTCCGTGGCCATCAGCACAAAACGGTTGGTCTCGGGGTCCAGCAGGTAAACCGAGCAGACCTGGCTGCCCATGGCTTCCTTGACGCGCAACACAATAATCCCCAACGCCGCCTTGAGATCCTTGGCGGAGTTAACTTCCTGGACGATCTTGCGCAGCGTATTGAGCATGGCTCGGGGTCGAACTCCGTCGTCAGTCGCGCGCTAAAAGGCGCGGGGCAAGCTCTTTGAGAGCGCGACGATAAACCTCGCGCTTGAATGTCACCACCTGGCCCAACGGATACCAATAGCTGACCCAGCGCCAGCCATCGAACTCCGGTTTACCGGTCAAATCCATCCGCACCCGCTGCTCGTTGGAGATCAGGCGCAAAAGAAACCATTTCTGCTTCTGGCCGATGCACAGCGGTTGGCTGTGGGTACGCACCAGGCGTTGCGGCAAACGATAGCGCAACCAGCCACGGGTACAGGCCAGAATTTGCACATCTTCGCGCTCAAGGCCGACTTCTTCGTTCAACTCACGGTACAAGGCGTCTTCAGGGGTTTCGTCGGGGTTGATTCCACCTTGAGGAAACTGCCAGGCATCTTGGTTGATTCGGCGAGCCCATAGCACCTGTCCGGCATCATTCGTCAGAATAATGCCGACATTAGGACGGAAACCATCGGGGTCGATCACGGCAACAACCTCGCAAACGCATGTCGCCGCATTGTTCCACAAAGGTTGTTCCAGCGGCAACGAGGCTTCTTACCTTATGTGCACTCTTGTGAAAAGACCGTATTCTGGACGCCTTTTTACAGACTTTTCAGCGAGTAACTGCAATGCGCCTGGCTTTATTCGACTTGGACAATACCCTTCTGGGCGGTGACAGCGATCACGCCTGGGGCGATTACCTGTGTGAACGCGGGATTCTCGACGCGGTAGCCTACAAGGCCCGCAACGACGAGTTCTACCAGGACTACCTGGCCGGCCGGCTGGATAACGCCGCCTACCTGAACTTCTGCCTGGAAATCCTCGGCCGCACCGAGATGGCCCAGCTGGACGCGTGGCACAACGACTACATGCGCGACTGCATCGAGCCCATCATGCTCCCCAAGGCCGTTGAACTGCTGGCCAAGCACCGCGCCGCCGGTGACAAGCTGGTGATCATCACCGCCACCAACCGCTTCGTCACCGCGCCGATTGCCGCCCGCCTGGGCGTCGAGACCCTGATCGCCACCGAGTGCGAAATGGTGGATGGCCGTTATACCGGGCGCAGCACCGATGTGCCGTGCTTTCGCGAGGGCAAGGTGACGCGTTTGAACCGCTGGTTGGAAGAAACCGGGCATAGCCTGGAAGACAGCTACTTCTACAGCGATTCGATGAATGATTTGCCGTTGCTGGAGCAGGTGACGCACCCGGTGGCAGTGGATCCGGATCCGAATCTTCGTGCTGAGGCCCAGAAACGGGGTTGGCCGGTGATTACGCTGCGCAGCTGACAACGCTATCGCAGGCAAGCCAGCTCCCACATTTTGACTCTGTTCTCATGTTGGAATCCGGTCAAGTGTGGGAGCTGGCTTGCCTGCGATGAAGGCGACGCGGTTTCAAACAGGCTTGGCGCCCATAAGCCCGGCAATCGCCACAAACCCCACCAGGCTGACCACCGCCAGCACCAGGGTGAAATTCAGGCTCCCGCCCTCGCCCTTGCGCAGCCGATTGAGCCGCGCCACCAGCCAGAACCAGGCCAGCGCCGCCACGGTGTAGAGAATGCTGGAGCCCAAGATCCAGGTTTGCCCCAGTGGCCAGCCGAGCAGGTGCACCAGCCACCACCCGGTAAATGGCATGCTCACCAGGCAAATGCCCATCAGCAGCCATACAAATGCCCAGGGGCGCTGCACGGTCGCGGCCGGGCCGGCGCTGCGTTTACGCCACGCCAATACGGCCAGGCCGAGGCCGCTGAGCAGCAGCAATACGGTGGCGGTGATGTGGATCACCTTGAGGGTGGTCAGCGTTTCCATGGTCTCTATTCCTTATAGGCCGCTCAGTCAGCGTAGTCGCTCAACCGAGGAACAGCTGGTAAGCCGGGTTTTCGCTTTCATCCCAGTACGGGTAACCGATTTGCGCCAACGCGGCAGGCACCAGGTGGCGCTCGTCCGCCGGTACTTGCAAGCCCGCCACCACTCGGCCGTCAGCCGCGCCGTGGTTGCGGTAGTGGAACATCGAAATGTTCCAGCGCCCGCCGAGCTTGTGGAGAAAGTTGAACAACGCCCCCGGCCGTTCCGGAAACTCGAAACGAAACACTAACTCGTCGCTGACTTTGGCCGCATGCCCGCCGACCATATGGCGAATGTGCAACTTGGCCAGTTCGTTCTCGGTAAGGTCCAGCACCGGGAAACCCTGGCTGGTCAAACTGGCCACCAACGCGCTGCGCGGGTCGTTCTCCGGGTGGGTCTGCACGCCGACGAAAATGTGCGCTTCGCTGCCGGAGTGGTAGCGGTAATTGAATTCGGTGATCTGGCGCTTGCCCACCGCTTCGCAGAAGGCCTTGAAGCTGCCCGGCCGCTCGGGGATGGTCACCGCGATGATAGCCTCACGGCCTTCACCGAGTTCGGCGCGCTCGGCCACATGGCGCAAACGGTCGAAGTTGACGTTGGCGCCCGAGTCGATGGCGACAAAGGTCTGGCCGCTGACACCGCGGGTCTCGACGTACTTTTTGATCCCGGCCACGCCCAGCGCACCCGCCGGCTCGGTGATGGAGCGGGTATCGTCGTAGATGTCCTTGATCGCCGCACAGATTTCATCGGTACTGACGGTGATCACTTCATCCACATAGTGCTTGCAGATATCGAAGGTGTGCTGGCCGATCTGCGCCACTGCCACGCCGTCGGCAAAGAGGCCGACGGTCGGCAATACCACGCGCTCGCCCGCCGCCATGGCGGCTTGCAGGCAGTTGGAATCGTCAGGCTCCACGCCGATGATCTTGATCTCCGGGCGCAGGTATTTCACGTACGCCGCAATCCCGGCGATCAGACCGCCGCCGCCCACCGGTACGAAAATCGCGTCCAGCGGCCCTGGGTGCTGGCGCAGGATTTCCATCGCCACGGTGCCCTGCCCGGCAATGGTGTGCGGATCATCGTAGGGGTGGATGTAGACGTAGCCTTTTTCGTCGACCAGCTTGAGCGAGTAGGCCAGGGCTTCCGGGAAGGAATCACCGTGCAACACCACTTTACCGCCACGGGAGCGCACGCCTTCGACCTTGATCTCCGGGGTGGTCTTGGGCATCACGATGGTGGCTTTCACCCCCAGCACCTTGGCCGCCAGGGCCAGGCCCTGGGCATGGTTGCCGGCCGACGCGGTGACGACGCCGCGCGCACGTTCTTCGGCGCTGAGCTGGGTCAGCTTGTTGTAGGCGCCGCGAATCTTGAACGAGAACACCGGCTGCAAGTCTTCGCGCTTGAGCCAAATCTTGTTACCCAGCCGCTCGGAGAGCTGGCGGGCAGTCTGCAAGGGGGTTTCGACAGCGATGTCGTAAACACGCGAGGTGAGGATTTTTTTGACGTAGTGTTCAAGCATCGGCAGGCATCTACTTCACGGGTTGGGCAGGGCCAAGGAGTCTAACCCAGCGTTTGGCCGGGCGACCACACGAATCCCGAGGTTTTGTTGGGTTATACTCGCCGCCCTCGTTAATTCCCCGCCCGTTCCGGAGCCCGCATGACCCAGGATCAACTCAAACAGGCAGTGGCCCAGGCCGCTGTCGATTTAATCCTTCCTAAACTCGACGACAAGAGCATCGTCGGTGTCGGCACCGGCTCCACCGCCAACTGCTTTATCGACGCACTGGCCCAGCACAAGGGCGCGTTCGACGGCGCCGTGGCCAGTTCCGAAGCCACCGCTGCCCGCCTCAAGGGCCATGGCATTCCGGTGTACGAGCTCAACACCGTGAGCGACCTGGAGTTCTACGTCGACGGCGCCGATGAAAGCGACGAGCACCTGAACCTGATCAAAGGCGGCGGCGCGGCCCTGACCCGCGAGAAGATTGTCGCGGCCGTGGCCAAGACCTTCATTTGCATCGCCGACGCGAGCAAGCTGGTCCCCGTGCTGGGCACGTTCCCACTGCCGGTGGAAGTCATCCCCATGGCCCGCAGCCACGTGGCCCGCGAGCTGGTAAAACTGGGCGGCGACCCGGTGTACCGCGAAGGTGTGTTGACCGACAACGGCAACATCATCCTCGACGTGTTCAATATGCAGATCACCAACCCGGTGGAGCTGGAGACGCAGATCAACGCCATTGTGGGCGTGGTCACCAACGGCCTGTTCGCGGCGCGCCCGGCGGATGTATTGCTGCTGGGCACCCCGGAAGGCGTGAAAACCCTCAAGGCCTGACCTTGTGGGAGCCGGGTTTGCCCGCGATGCAGACGACTCGGTGTATCAATGGATACCGAGGCGATGCCATCGCAGGCAAGCCAGCTCCCACATGTGTTAGCGCTCGACTCTAGAGCGATGTAACAAAAACGCTACTTTTCGCAGCACTCCTCGCCAAAACCGTGCGCTCTGTCACGGCATCCCCTGCCCCGCCTGGTATCCAATCCGTTACAAATTACAGCCACGCGACCCACGCGTTTAACAATGCGCCAATTCGCAGCCGCCCATGGAATGAGGCGCGCATTGTGCAAAGGGTCTGGGCTTGAACGTCCCCCTCACCTCAAGGAAGACCTTGTGATAAAGCCTCTAGCCTTCGCCATCAGCGTTGCCGGTGCCCTGCTGTCCACGCATACCCAGGCCTACGATTACGGCCAGCACGCCAACACCACCCTGGAAAAACTGATCAACGACTACCCTGGCCGATATCGCGGCACGGCAAATTTTGCCGGAGCAGCCGACTGGATGCAGAGCCAGATGGGCACGGCCTATAACTTCAGCCGCCAGGACTTCACTTGGAACAACGGCAGCCGGGCTTCGCAAAACGTGGTGGCCTCTGCCGCTGGTACCAAGGCCCAATACGTGGTGATTGGCGCGCACTTCGACACTTACTTCGGCCGCCCGACCCTGCAAGGCCTGGATGACAACGGTTCCGGCGCCAGCGTGTTGACCGAGGTGGCGAAGAACCTCGGCGGCCTGTCACTGGAAAATGGCCTGCAAATCGTTGGCTTCGGCGCCGAAGAAGAAGGCCTGCGCGGCTCCCGTGCCTTTGTCGACTCACTCAGCGCCAGTCAGCGCGCCAACATGCTCGCGATGATCAACCTCGACAGCCTGATCACCGGCGACATGATGTACGCCCACGCCGGCCAGAACAGCACCGCCAACCCGGCCTTGGCCTCCTTGCGCGAGCACACCTTCCAGATCGCCAGGGAATTGAACATCCCCTTGTTCAGCAACCCTGGCCTGGACCCGCAGTACCCAAAGGGCACCGGCTGCTGCAGCGATGGTGAAGCGTTCGAACCGCTGAATATCCCGATCCTTTATATAGAGGCCACCAACTGGGAACTGGGCGACCTGGACGGCTACACCCAGACCGACAACCCGAAAATCCCCGGCGGCTCGACCTGGCACGACCCGAACGAAGACAACAAAGCCGTGCTGACCGATGCGTTCGGCCAGGCGCGCATTGACCAGCGCCTGCGTGACTATTCACGCCTGCTCAGCCGCCTGGTGTTGGAACTGACCAACGCCGACCTGATGGCCTCGACCGCTTCTGGCGGTGCCGTTGCGCGCAATATGCAAGACAACCTGCAGCGCCAGCATCAGGCCCTGGTGCGCCTGCATGATCGCCGCTGGCTGACCCTGCAAGCGGCCAGCCGCGAGGTCGCAAGCTTTGATGGCGAGATCGGTGTGGATGGCGAATACAACCCGGACAGCGGCTTCGACACGGCCCCCAACCCCGAAGCCCGGCGCGTGGGTCTGCATGCCCTCGGTGACTACCAACTGACTTCAAGCCTGAATATCGGCGCCAGCCTCAGCTACCTCAATGGGCGCGACAAATTGGAACATCGCGGCAAGCTCGACAGCGACACCTGGCAGGCAGCCGTCTATGCGCTGCTCAACGATGGCGGGCCAAGCTGGCTGGCCGGTGACCTGAGCCTGGGCCACACCCGCTTCGACTCCAAGCGCAACCTGGTCATCCAGGCCAATGGCGGGCCGATCCTGCTCAATCAGCAACTGACGGGCGACACCGATACCCTGGCGTTGGGCGCACGGGTGCTGGGTGGCTATGACTTTGACTTTGGCGCGATCAAGAGCGGGCCGTTCGCCGGCCTGGACTACAGCCATTACCGCATCGACAAGTTCCACGAAAAGCAGAACCTGCGCACGGCCCTGGAGTACGAAGAGCAGTCTTTCGACTCGCTGGAAGCCAGCCTCGGCTGGCGCGTGCGCGGCGCTGTTGCCCTGCCCTTTGGCCTGAACCTGATGCCCTACGGCGACATCGCCTGGGTCAAGGAATTGGCCGACGGCCGCCTGGACGACCTGCAACTCACCGCACGCGCCGATGGCCAGGCCCGCACCGCCAGGCTGGGCTCAGTGGATAAAAGCTTCGCTCGCGCACAACTCGGCAGCCAACTGGCGATCACCCCACAGTTGGGCGTGTTTGCCGAGGTCAATGGCCGCCTCGGGCATGCTGAAGGCAGCCAGACCGGTTATTCGCTGGGCGTGCAATGGTTGTTCTGATCAGGGTTTCTTGAACACGTAAAACAGGTTGGGCTCGCTGACCATGTACAGCGTGCCGTCGTCATCCATGGCGATCCCTTCGGCCTGGGGCACGCGCTTGCTCAGGCCATGGCGCCCTTTAAGCAACGACAGACTGCTTAGAGGGCGACCATCAATATCGAGCTCCAAGACCAGGAACGACTCATCCGACAGCGCCAACAGATGGCCGCTGCGCTCGTCGTATTGCAGGCTCGACAGGTCGCGCACAAACAGCCCGGCATCGCGCTTGGGGTTGTTGATCACATGCACCGAGTAGGTTTTATCCGGCTTGAAATGGGGAAACCCATGGACCTCGTAGATCAGCATGGGGTCGCGTTCCTTAGCCACGAACAAGCGCTTGCCCACCGAATCGTAGGCCAACCCTTCAAAGCCCTTGTTGCCGCCAACGTGCACGCCCAGGGTCATTTGCTCCGCATCGGCAGCGTCGAGGAACGTGGTGTCATCGTCCACATGCACTTTGATCAAGCGCTGCTGGCGCTCATCGCTGATGACGTAGATGTTGTCGCTGATAAATTCCACCGCTTCGGCATCGCCAAAGCCCACCAGCGGAATGCGCCGCAGGATCTTGCCCTCCAGCGACAACTCGACCAGTTCGGCGTTTTTATTAGTGACGGTAAACAGGCTTTTGCGCACGGGGTCGTAGGTCAGGGCCGAGACATCGTCGTCGAGCCCTTCTATCACCTGGCCTTCGAGGGTGACACGGTAGTCCGCCAGGCCAATGGCGCGCTCATCCGCAGGCTGGTACCACACCTGCCAGTTGAACCAGGCGCGTTCGAACAGACGGAACTGCTGTGCCACCAGCCCGGCAGCGACCAAGGCGAGCAACAGCAGGATAAAAACAGCAGGTTTTGGGCGGGCAAGTCGACGCATCGGGGCGGGCTCAGCGAAAAAACT